>JAHKKJ010000059.1 GCA_020027655.1 Deltaproteobacteria bacterium
GTTTTTTCCCATTCCTTCTTCCAGTCCGATTGAGCGTGCGCCTCCGCCAGCAACAGCAATACGGCACAAGCCGCCAACACAACTCTCGACATTCGCACTTTTCCTCCCGGGCAACCAGTTATTGGACCTTTTTGGTACTGGTTGGAAGAGGTTTTGGTGGAGGCGGGGGGAATCGAACCCCCGTCCGAAGGTCTTCCGTCAAATATGACTACATGCTTAGCCGATGCTTTGATCTCGCTCCTTGAGCCCCCAACGGCAGGGTCTCTCGGAGCCAGCCGGTTTGGATTTCAGCTTCATCCCCTCCGGCAGGAGAATCAGCCAATCCCACTAAATGACGTCTTATCCGGCCCCGTGGGAGAAAGCCGGTAAGACGCTAACTGCGATTAGGCAGCTAGGGCGTATTCAAAATTGTCTGCGTTTAAATTGCAGATCTGTTTGTTTAACGGGATAACAGAACCCCGGCATGCCACTTTGACTTCCCACCTCCGTCGAACCCACATCGCCCCCATGCCCTTTAGTTTAACGTTTTGAGTTTCGGGTTTCTAGTCCGCATCCACGGAGATCGAATAAGGCGAATGACCGTTCAACGGCTTCGCCTGTTCAACGTTCAATGTTCAAGGTGGGGTTGGGTCGATTGAACGTTGAACACGGAATCTTGAACCGCGCCGAAGGCGGCTAGTGCCGTGATTTGAGCGACCGCTCGACTTCGCGCTCGGCTACTTTTCGCCGTAGCGTTTCGCGCTTGTCATAAAGCTTTTTCCCCCGCGCCAGGCCTAACTCCACCTTTGCCCTGCCGTTCTTAAAATAGAGTTTCAGCGGAATCAAGGTCAGCCCGCGCTCTTTGGTCTTGCCGGTGAGCCGCTCGATTTCGCGCGCATGGAGCAGGAGCTTTCGCATGCGGGTGGGTTCGTGGTTGAACTGGTTGGCGCCCGCGTACGCGCTCACGTGGGCGTTGACAAGAAATGCCTCGCCCTTCTGAATGCGCGCGTAACTGTCTTTGAGATTGGCCTTGCCGTCACGCAACGACTTGACCTCGCTTCCGACCAGAACGAGACCGGCTTCGTAGGTTTCGTCGATGAAGTAATTGTGCCGCGCCTGCCGATTAACGCAGACGATCTTTTCCCCGTCGGGCGTTTCCTTAGCCATGGTTCCTGTTCTTATCGTCGGGCGTGATCAATCCACCGGAGGTAATGAGCTTGAGGGCTTCTTCCATGCTCATATTTAGGGGCGCCACTTCGTTCGTGGGTACAAGCAGGTAGAAGCCCGAGGTTGGATTCGGGGTGGTCGGTACGAAGACATTGACGAGTGGGGCTTCATTTTTCTTTTCTAGCTCATGCCAAGCGCGCCCCATGGCGAAACCCACCGTATAGATTCCCTTGCGCGGATATTCGATCATCACCACCTGTCTGTTGGTCTGCGATTGGCCTAGGAAGGTCTGAACCAGTTTCTGCACGGCGGTGTACACACCCCGGAAAATCGGGATCTGAACAAAGATTTTATCCCAGGCGGCGAGAAACCTGCGGGTGGCCACACCCCGGGTAAGAACGCCAAGAAAGAGAATCAACGCGATGGTAAAAACGGCGCCTAAACCTGGAATCGCGAATGGCAAATAGGAGTTGGGATGCAGTCGAGCCGGCAGCACGTCCAACAACCCGTCCATGAGCCCGATCACCCAACCGAGAAACCATAGGGTAATCACCACCGGCAGGAAAACCAACAGACCGGCCAGGAAGTACCTTTGTAAGATTTCCCGCAGGTTGATTTTCATTCTCTTCTGCGTATCGTCCGCCACGTCTCCCCCTACCCTATGGTTTGAGAATCTGGTTGTCGATGAGCCGGGTCTTGCCGATTCGAACCGCCAACGCTAGCAACGCTGACTCCTGAATCTCTTCTACGGGTTCCAGTGTAGCAGAATCACAAAGGGTAACATATTCCACTCTGGCCAGCGGCTCTTTTTCGATTCCCCCTCGGACGGCCTCGGTAATGACTCGCCCTCTGGTCTCCCCCCTTTGCACCATACATGCCGCTCGAACGAGAGCCCGGGATAAGCACAAAGCGGCTTGCCGTTCCTCAGGGCTGAGATAGATGTTGCGCGAGCTGATGGCCAAGCCATCCGCCTCGCGGACGATGGGATGACCGATGATCTCGATAGCGAAATTCAAATCCCGCACCAGCCGTCGAACCAACTGCAGCTGCTGGTAGTCTTTTTCGCCAAAGATCGCCACATGGGGCCGAACGATATTGAAGAGCTTCGCGACTACCGTGGCGACTCCCTGGAAGTGGCCGGGTCGATGAGCGCCACACAGGAGCCCGCTCAATTTATCCACATTCACGTGCGTCTGGTAGCCCTCCGGATAGATCTCTCGTACCGAAGGGTGAAACAGAACATCGGCGTGCTCCCTTTCCAGCAGCCCTCGATCCCGCTCGAAGTCGCGCGGATAGGCAGCAAAGTCTTCGTTGGGACTGAACTGCGCCGGGTTCACGAAAATGGAGACAACGACGCGATCGCCCCGCTTCTTCCCATCGCGCACAAGACTAAGATGCGCATCATGAAGAAAACCCATCGTGGGAACAAAAACGATTCGTCGTCCGTCGCGCCGTGTCGCATCGCTCCAATGTTGCATCTCGGAGATATGCTCAATGATCTGCATAGGCATAACGTTGAATTGGAGTGTTGGAGTGTTGGAGTAATGGAGGATTGCCGCACATCCCCCCATCACTCCACTACTCCATCACTCCATTCCCCCATTTTTATTTGAACGAGTGTTCCGCGCCGGGAAATTTCCGCTCGCGAACATCAGCAATAAAACTTTTAACCGCCCCGGTCATCACCTCTTTGATATCGGCATACCGCTTGACGAACTTTGGCGTAAAATCATCGAACAACCCTAGCATGTCATGGATCACAAGCACCTGGCCGTCACAATGGGGGCCCGCGCCGATGCCGATCGTGGGAATGGTCAGCCGCTCGGAGATCTCCTTAGCCAAGTCTAGAGGAATACCCTCCAACACCACCGCAAACGCGCCGGCCGCCTCTACTGCCAAAGCATCACCCATAATCGCTTCCCTTTGTTCCTTGCTCTTACCTTGGATCTTATAGCCGCCGAATCGGTGCACCGACTGGGGCGTGAGCCCGACGTGACCCATGACCGGGATGCCGATTTTGACGATAGCCTCAATCGTATCTTGTATGGCTAAACCGCCTTCGAGTTTCACCCCTTCGGCGCCGCCCTCTTGCAGCAACCGCCCGGCGTTCGCGATCGCCCGTTCTCGGCTTACTTGATAGGAGAGAAACGGCATGTCCCCGACCACTAGGGCGTGCTTTCGTCCCCGCACTACGGCTCGCGTGTGGTAGATCATCTCATCCAGTGTAACCGGCAAGGTGTTCGCCTGCCCTTGAAAAACACAGCCCACCGAGTCGCCGACTAAGAGGATATCGATGCCCGCCTGGTCCAGAATCCGCGCAAAGGAATAATCGTAAGCGGTGAGGCAGGTGATTTTTTCGCTCTGGTGCTTTTTCTTGACGATATCAGGTACGGTAACCTTCTCTCCCATGGATTCACCCTCCAAAAATAGAAAAGCCTTCCGCACCGAGCCGGAAGGCCAACAATGGCGAGTGGTGAACCGCGTCGAGCCACCTAAGTATTGCCTATTGGCATCCGTCTCAGTCCAGGCTATCTGGATCCAAGCGGTATATAATGCAGCGTCCCCAAACCCATATTATTGATTTCCTTGATCAAGTCAGCCAGATCCTTGCTGCTCGCAACGAAATCAATCTCAGAGGTATTCACCACCAGTAGCGGCGTCTCATCGTAATGGAAGAAAAACTGGTTGTACGCCTGAGCCACCTCTGAGAGGTACTCGAAGGTTACGCCACGTTCGTATTTTTTATCCCTTTTTTTGACCCTTTTGTAAAGCACTTCGGGTCGAGCCTGGAGATAGACCACGAGGTCGGGCTTCGGAACCCGAGTATTCAAAAGCGCGTAGATTTGCTGGTAAAGGTTCAGTTCTTCGCTGCTCAACGTCAAGGTCGCGAAGATCTTGTCCTTGGCAAACAGGTAATCAGCGATGGTATTTTGTTTAAAGAGATCCTGCTGGCTGAGATCCATTTGCTGCTGATAGCGATTGAGTAAGAAGAAAGTCTGATTCTGAAAGGCGTAACTCTCGCGAGCCTGATAAAACTTTGGAAGAAATGGGTTTTCCTCCACTTTTTCAAAGATCGTCCGGGCCTGAAATTCGTTGGCGAGGAGTCTAGCCAAACTGGTTTTGCCCACGCCGATGGGCCCTTCGACGACTATATATTTGCTCTTCATCATCTGACGGGGCGAATTTACATAATGGACCTAAAATTGTCTAGGCTGTATTATAAACCCTGGTGATGCCAACGCTAAGAGAAAAAATCGCCCAGATGTTCTTGGTCGGCGTCGGCGCTCAGGAACTGACCGGCGAAGAACGGATGGCGATGGAACATTATTCCTTCGGTGGCTTTATTCTCTTTGGTCACAATTGTTGTGATCCCGCGCAGATTCTTTCTTTGACCCGCGCTCTTTGGGACACCGGCAAAGGCCTGCCGCCGTTCATCGCCATCGATCAGGAAGGGGGAAGAGTTCATCGGCTTCCCAAGCCGTTCACCCACTTTCCTTCCGCAGCGCGCCTCGGTGAAACCGGCAACGCCAAGCTCGCCTACAGAGCCGCGCGAGCAACCGCTGAAGAACTCGCTGCGGTAGGAATCAATCTCGATTTCGCGCCGGTGTTGGATGTCAACTCGAATCCGAAAAATCCTGTAATCGGTGACCGCTCGTTCGCTCCCGACCCGCAAAAAGTGATCACGTTCAGCGAGCAATGGATCCACGGCTTGCGCGACGGCGGGATCATTCCCTGCGGCAAGCATTTTCCTGGTCACGGCGACACCGACAAGGACTCTCACCTGGATTTGCCGATGGTTGATCGGTCCCTGGATGAACTGCGAAAGGTCGAACTTCCGCCGTTCGTCAACGCCTGTGGAAACGGAATCGAATCCCTGATGACCGCCCACGTCATTTACCGCGCCCTTGACCCTCAACTTCCAGCGACCTTATCCCATAATATAGTTACAGGATTGCTAAGGGAGGAGTTGAATTACCACGGCGTCGTCTTCGGTGACGACATGGAAATGAAAGCCATCAGCGACCACTACGGGGAAGAAGACGCCGTTGCGCTGTGTGTCCGCGCCGGCATCGATATGATGCTCTTCTGTCACGAGCTGCCCAGAGCCATTCATGCCTCTGACTTTCTCTGTTCGGAATTCGAAAAAGATCCGACGGTTCGGTCGCAGGTGGAAAACAGCTATAGCAGGATAACAAAACTAAAGCGGGGGTTTTTGAAAGGATTTACTGGCGTCAGGGACGACCAATTGGAGAAACGGCTTGCCCGGATGAATCACCAACGGATCGTTGACGAAATTCAGGGCAGCTTGTAAGCGCTGTAGGCGATCAGCTTTTTGATGTCCTGTTGCAATTCCCCTTCCCATTTCTCAACCAACACGTCGGCGGGGCACTTGCCCTGAAAGAGCAGCGTCTTCAGAGGATTCAAATAGATCGTCTCATCATCGCCCTGGCTGCTGAGCGCCTTTTGCCGTCGCAATCCCTCCCAGGCGATCTGAAACAGTTCCTTCGCCAAGTCGAGCAGCGAATAGCGCCGGATGCGCGCCGCAAGTGCATCTCGATGAGAATCAAGATACACTTGCATGCGTTCGTCCCAGCTCCACCCCTTCACCAGGTCCCACGCTGCTTGGAGGCAATCCGAGTCATAGAAAGCTCCTTTAATAACGGCGGGCAAAGCCGGCATCAGTTCCGGCGGCTGGCTATCTGCCGAACGCACTTCGATGTATCGCTTGATCCGGGTCTCGGGGAAAAGAGTCGTGAGATGATCGTTCCAATCCTCGATGGTCGCGCGCTCACCGTTGTGGCCTCGCTCCAAGAACTGCCGGAAAGTCATGCTGGTCATGTCGATGTAGTCGTGATTGCGAATGATGAAATACATGGGGACGTCCAAGGCGTATTGGACGTAGTGATTGAAGGAAACGTCAGGCAAGAAAGCAAACTTGAGCAAACCGGATCGGTTCTTGTCCGTATCCGTCCAGATGTGCTCCCGAAAGCTCCGATAACCATTAAGCTGCCCATCGCAAATCGGCGAATTGGCAAACATGCCAATGATGATCGGTGTCAACCCCATGCCGGTGCGGAACTTTGCCATGGCGTCTTTTTCGTCGCTGTAATCGATATTGGCTTGCACCGTAGCGGTTTGTTTCATCATCCGCTGTCCGAGAGTCCCCACCTTGGGCATATAAGGACCCATGATGCGATAACGTTTTTTGGGCACCCATTCGATCTCTTCCAGCCGGCTCACCGGTTGCATGCCGAGGCCCAGAAAAACGATATCCAGTGGATCCGCGACTTCCAACAGCTCGCGAATATGCTGGTTAAATTCAGCATAAGTACAGTGGATGCTATCGCAGGGCTCGCCGCTGAGTTCAATTTGCCCGCCGGGTTCCAGGGTAATTTGCGCGTTGCCGCGAGCCAAAGCGATGATGTGACCGTCCTGTTCTTCTGGCTCCCACCCGAAACGTTCGCTCAGCTCCCGCAGAATAAATTCGACCCCCCGCGGTCCGGAATAGGGAATGGCTTTGCCCGTATTCCTGTCGATACCGACCTTTTCATACTCGGTCCCGACGCGCCAACGGTCGCGAGTTTTTCCCGCGTCGTGGAAAAAAGCTTCCAGCTCTGCTTTTTTTTCAATGACTGACATGGTTGCGTATATTCTGCTGATAGGGAGGATGGATCACGCCTTTTTCAGTGATAATCGCCGAGATTAAATCTTGTGAGGTAACGTCAAAGGCCGGATTGAATACCTTGATACCCTTAGGCGCAAGCGCTCGACCGAACATATGCGATACTTCCTTTGGGTCCCTTTGCTCGATAGGGATGTCTTTCCCCGAGGGGCAGTCAAGGTCAATGGAGGAAGTCGGCCCCGCCACATAAAATGGAATCCCGTGCCTTTTCGCCAGCACGGCGATGCCGTAGGTTCCGATCTTATTCGCTACGTCGCCGTTGGCGGCAACGCGGTCGCAACCGACGACCACGGCATCGACCTTGCCTTTTTGCATCAAATAACCCGCCATGTTGTCCGTGATTAACGTGGCGGGGATTTTTTCTTTCTTAAGCTCCCAGGCGGTCAAACGGGCCCCTTGAAGAAAGGGCCGTGTCTCATTGACCCATACTTCGACCTGTTTCCCTGACTCCTTCATGGCGCGAATGACGCCGAGGGCTGTTCCATAACCCGCCGTCGCCAACGCGCCGGCGTTGCAGTGTGTCATGATCTGCCTGGCATTGCCTAGAAGACTCGCGCCGAATTTGCCTAACTGTTTGTTGGCGGCGATATCCTCTTTATAAATCTTTTGTGCTTCATCTTTAAGTAAGCGCTTGACGCTTTCCACGCCCCGGCTCCGGTTGTCTGTGTAAACTTTGCGCATGCGTTCCAGGGCCCAGAATAAGTTTATCGCTGTGGGCCGGGTTTTTGAAAGGGTCATTAAAATACGTTCGAACTCACGATCAAAATTCTTCTCTTGAGTTTCTGCGGCGCCGAGGGCCACGCCCATGGCCGCCGCCACGCCGATGGCAGGCGCGCCGCGAATCACCATCTCGCGAATGGCCTGCGCCACTTCCTGGTAGTTGTGGCAAATTCGGTAGACCTCTTTGTGCGGCAACACCCGCTGATCAAGCATAATGATCCGGTCATTCTTCCATTCGATGGTTTTTACGGCCACGGCGATGTTCCCATTTCGAAAGAGACCGAGTATATTAGGTGTGAAAAGCAAGCGTCAAGGCCCGTGGTGGATTTCTATCATCTGTTCGGCTATCTCTCCGGACTCCTTTTCATAAAATCTGAGATGGACCCTGTGACCTTAGTTCGCACGGCCGCTCTCGTGCACATTCTTGATGCAATTCTCTGTCGTGTCATTGCGGGACACAGCGGACGGCAAAAGCTACCTTGGACTGTCGCGGGCTTGTTCTTTGGCATCTGGGCTTTAGGGACCTTGTTTTTGTTGCCGGCCAAAAAACCGAAGTATAACTAAGAAGACCGCGTGCCACGGCCAGCTCGTCAGGACGCTTGCCTATTGGTCGTCAGCAACGACAAAAGCGAGTCCGTGCTGCCGGGTGTGCGTGATTGAAAGAGACCAGCGCCGGATTCCTAGTTGCTCCGCGAGCCTTGCGGTTTTATCGTGCAAGACAATCTCCGGTTTGCCGCTGCGGGCGCGCGCGACTTCGATGTCGAGCCAACCTACTTTTGAACCCCAGCCTCTTCCCAGAGCTTTCATCACCGCCTCTTTGGCGGCAAATCGTCCGGCATAGCTCTCATAGCGTCCGCGCCGTTTTCCTTCGCAGTAGTGAATTTCCTTCGCTGTAAAAACCCTCTCACGGAAACGCTTGCCGATCCGCGAGTCTTCCAAGGCTTTTTGAATTCGTTCGACTTCCACCATGTCGACGCCAACGCTAAGCACCATGAAACAAAGTTTGCCCCGCGCTGGAAACGCTGTCAATAAGACTGGACTCGCCGGTGGCTCCACAGCACGATGGCACGATAAACCTGCAGCCCCGGTTTGAATCATCTTATAATGAGAAGGAATGTAAATACTGGCTGGACGGGGCAAACTCAGGGTCTCGTCAAAGTCGTGTTGAGCAGATGAAAATCCCTCTAAATCTCCCTTTGCAAAGGGAGACTTTCTATTCCGGCCCCTTTTTCAAAAGGGGGGAATATCAGCACACGAAGGCAAATTTCGAGCTGTCCCCATCGGGATACGGAATTCACTGGCCGGAGTTAGCGCGGATTATTTATGCAGCATCTCGTTTCTTGCCTAACGATTTTAGAAAGCCCTTATTTGTAAGCGTCAGCCGGAGTCTATTTGGAACCTTGATTTCTGCTTGACCCAAAAGCACGTCCTCGGATACGCTCCGACTGCAAAGCTGTCAACCATCAGTGAGGTGGGGCTATGAAAAACATTTTTGGTCTGATCGCAATCATGGTGGCGCTGGTGGGGTATGGAGCTGTCGCCGAGGCGCAGCAGCCGAAGAAAGTCCCGCTGTTAGGGTATCTATCGGCGCAAGATCCAGCTCGTGAGTCCACCCGTGCCGAGGCAATTCGGCTGGCTCTGCGCGAGCGTGGCTACATCGAAGGACAGAACATCGCCATCGAGTACCGATATGCGGAGGGAAAGAGCGGTCGCCCGCCTGAGCTTGCGGCAGAGCTGGTGCGTCTCAAGGTTGATATCATCCTGGTAACAGGAGGGGAGGCAGGGATCCGGGCGGCCAAGAATGCGACCAAGACGATTCCCATCGTTATGATGGGCTCTTCGGTCGATCCTGTCGAGGCAGGCATAGTTGACAGCCTTGCCCATCCCGGTGGCAACGTCACCGGCCTTGCAAACCTGACCGGAGAATTAGGCGGTAAGCGGCTGGAGTTGCTCAAAGAAGCCGTTCCAAAACTTGCCCGTGTCGCGGTTCTCTACGAGCCAGCCAATCGGAACCATGAACTCGAGCTGAAAGAGGTTCAGACCGCCGCACGTCCGCTGGGGTTAACTGTTCGGTCTTGGGAAGTACGAGATGCGAACGGTTTCGAGCAGGTCTTTGCTGCGCTAAACAAGCAGCGCCCGGATGGACTCTACGTGCTTGGGGGCGCGCTAATGCGTACTAACGAAAAACGGATTGTGGGCTTTGCTTTAAAGAGCCGGTTACCGTCGGTGTACACCAACAGAGAATCTGTAGATGCCGGTGGGCTCATGTCCTACAACGCGGACCCTGCGGACAGCTACCGGCGCGTAGCTTATTACGTGGACAGAATCCTGAAGGGAGCCAAGCCTGCCGATCTGCCTGTGGAGAGACCGACCAGGTTCGAGCTGGTGATTAATCTGAAGACCGCGAAGCAGATCGGCCTGACGATTCCGCCGGACGTGCTCGCCCGGGCGAATAAGTTGATCAAGTGAAAAAACCGTGAGGTGTGTAAAGGGTAAGGCGTGAAACATCATTGCCGGGATGGAGTGAGACGCAATCCGGGACTTGTTTTCCCAGTTCTGGATTTCGCTGCGCTAAGTTCAGGCTACAAGGCGCCTATCGGTTGTCGTACAGGTTAAAAAACGGCGCAGCTCAGCGAACCAAAGCATCGACGACCGCTTGGGGATTTGCGGCCGCTACTTTTAGCAGCGCTTGCGCTGGGCCTTCCGGACGCCGCCGACCCTGCTGCCAGTTCTGAAGCGTTGCCACACTGACTCCGATCATCGCGGCAAAGTCGCCTTGAGATAGACCAAGCTTGTTTCGAATGGCTCGAACATCGACCGGCTTCAGGTTGAAAACACGGGAAGCTTTCATTTCACCGCGCCGGATTTTTCCCGCTTGTTTCACGCTGGCGACGAGTTTTGCGAATTCGATCTTATTCATTTTTATTCATTTTAGATTCTCCTTGACGAGTTTGCTCAAAGTCCTCAATTGCTCCCGCGTGAGATCCTCTTGGCGGCTTTTGGCGTATATGAAAAGCCTGGATGACAACTAAGGTTAGCGATTACGATATCGTTCCTTCTACCTCAGGAGTAGGATGAGGCTCGCTCCCGCGTCGAGTCGCGTCGCGGGAGAGGGGTTGCAAATTAGAGTTGCGATGAGGAGAAAACCCATGATGAAAAAAATCTCTCTCGGCGCAGTTGCCGCTTTTATTCTGGCAATTGGCCATCTCGCCCAAGCAGCAGCCAACGAAAACCCCGCGCATAGGTTACATAGCTACTGCCTTCCCTTCCTCTACCCCGGCCCGCATCGAGGCATTCCGGCAGGGGCTCCGCGATCTTGGGTACGTGGAGGGGAAAAACATTGTCATTGAGTCTCGCTACGCAGAGGGAAAACTCGATCGCCTCCCCGCGCTTGCGGCCGAGCTAGTTTCTGTCGCGAAACTGCTTTTCATCGCCGGTGTCACGAGGCGCGCCATGAAAAGTCAGCATTTTTTTCGACGTTGAAGAGCTAGCATTCTTGGGTTGAAACAATCTCGAAAACAGAACTCGTCCCCGATCGTCAGGTCCGATC
>JAHKKJ010000433.1 GCA_020027655.1 Deltaproteobacteria bacterium
AAGCAGCCGGTGCTTCCGGAGCAGGTGTTCGACTTTAGCATTGTCCGGAAGGTCAGCGAGGCGTTGAGATAGTTTCTACAGGTAGCACGGAGCGGGTAGCCTGCTGCAGAGTTTGACCTCGTGCACACTCGCTTAGTGCCTGCGTGTAACACAGTTGTCTATCTAGGGCCATTCTTTTGCCCACAGGTTTCCATACACGTAGGATCTTAGAGGTCTAGCGTCGTCGTCGGTTCAAGATCCGACCCAGGACCTCCGGCGCGTACTTTTTTGCTCACTTAACCGGTTCATCATCGTCTGCTTCTTTGTCACGCTTAGAAATTTCTTTTTAAAGACTGCTCGCTTACCGTCTTGTGCGCCATACCAATCGGTTGGAGGTTCATTGGTATGTTCTTTGCTGATTCGAGTTGTCTATGGGAATCGCATTGAAGATCGCTAATCAATCGGCCGAAGCGGATCCACTGACTGCCGAGGCAGACTATTCTATCTACACGTTTCAGCAGTTACTTAAGGAACGTTATTGGTTTGATGCCGATCATTACCCCAACGGAGAGAGGAGGCTCGAAGACGAGATCCAAAAGCGTTGCGCGCGTTATCAAGAGGCAACCAAGCGCAAGGGATCTGCTGCCACTGGGTCGAGTAGCCGGTACAGGCCTTACGGTCTTATGTTAGGCGTTTTTTTTCTTGTGGCTTCTAGCGGGCCTTTCATCACCGTTGAGTTCCTGGACACGATGAATATCATTACTGACGTTAACGGAGATAACGCTCTCCTGTCGGGCGCGTGGGCGGTGCTCACGCTTCCATTTGCGGTGATGGTCTATATGATCGGTGGCATCATGGATGCGGAGCGCGTTGTAAAGTGGTTCAATCTATAGCGATCGCGGGGCTGCCTTTGCCGGTGCAGTGAAGCGTGGCCTCGACGGCCGCCTCAAATTGAGATAGGCGAGCACTCAGACGGCATACACAAAGTAATGCGATGTCCTAAGTTAACGGGGTCTACCATACCTATAAAAGGGCTGCCGCATCCACGTCGTCCCATTCTCCCATTCGATCGTGTCGGGTCGAACATTTGCTCGCAACCCGCCTTCCCAGTCTAAAGCGTGGATGTTGCCACTCCGGTTGATTTCTAAGCGGGTCGTATCACCACGTTCGTTGGTCGCTTCGAGTCCCCTCCGGGATGAAATGATCTCGGCACGCATATCCCGATTGCGGCGGAGATGGGCAACCGTTTACATCCGTGCGAAGGTTACAAAGCAGAGTCAGTCCTTCAATTTGTATCACTTCGATAGACTGAGACTGTCTCCACGGAGTCTCAACGAAGACCTTGAAACCGCAATTCGCCTTTGTCGCGGCGGTTATTGTACCGGGGACTGTGCTCACGCTCAGTGTGGATAAGTCTCAGGATATCTGAAATAGTGAGGCGATGGGCAATAGAATTACCGATGTTGGGAAGATGAGAAGTCCTGCGGGCGCTGGAAATCGGATGCGGATTTTCGATGGCATAAAGAATGCGAAATTGGGGACTGAAAAGAATCCGGCAGTTGTCACGGTACAAACAGAAAACAGATTCAAAGAAGTGACATCTGCATTTGAACAAAGGGGATGGAAATACAGGATCACGTTAGACCCAGACAAACCAGAGGATATTACCGACTTAACGCGATTACTGAACCCGCCCAAACAAAGGATTGTCGAAAAAAAAGTTGGACGCAATGAGCCGTGTCCATGCGGCAGCGGCAAAAAATATAAAAACTGCTGTAGTGAATAAGGAATCGTGAGTGCTAACCCGCAGGGCAAACTCTTTGTCGTTATGAATCGCTCTATGTTTCAAATAACGAATTTCGTCGTCAGACCGCTAGTTGCCGCTTCGTTGCTCTTCAGGGCCCAGGTTTCTTGAAGAGACTTATAAATACACTGTCACCGCGCTGGAGCAGCAACCCTATCCTTCACTCGACGTGATTACACCCGTTAGGCTAACGGCGGGTCGTTTGACGAGATCTGGGGCCTCCAGTGGAAATTTGTTCGCAAGCCAGGCATCAATCCCTCCAGCAAGGGGGCGAATTCTGGTAATTCCTTTCTTTTGCAGCTGCAGCGCCACCCGGGCGCTTGTCGCTTCATTGGGTCACGAGCAGTAGAGGACAATGTCTCGATCGCGAGGGATTTCTTGGTGACGCTTTTCAAGCTCTTCCACCGCCATGTGAACCGCGCCGGGTATCATGTAGGGGATGGTCTCGACATCGAGCGGCTGACGGAGGTCTACAATCATAACCTCATCCCCGGCGGCTAGTTTTTCCATCAGGTCCTTCGGTTTGATACGTGCAATGCGCAGCCGATGCAGAAAACGCTGGCGCTGGAGATATCTCCATAGGATGTAAATTGCCAAGCTTCCGGCGAGAACTAGCAGTAACCAGCTGCCCCAACGCAAGGCATAAGTTGCTATCTGCTCGAGCTGATCGCTAAAGATGTAGCCCAGGCCCGTGAAAGTGGCTACCCAGATGAATGCTCCCAAGCCATCGAACAGCATGAAGCGCGATACCGGCATGCGGAAAATTCCTGCAAGTGATGGTGCAGCGGTGTTCAAGCCCGGAACAAACTTTGCGATTAGTAAAGAGTGCGGGCCATGTCGCGCGAACACGTCTCCAGTCCGTCGAACGCATGAGTCTGGTTCCAGGGATATACGGCAGAGTAGCTTCAACACTCCGCCGCCGCGGTAGCGACCAAGGTGATACCAAAACATGTCAGCTGCCAAAACTGCGATGATGGCCACGCCCATGGCAAGCGCTAAATCCATCCGACCCGAGCCTGCCAGCCCGCCAGCAGCAAGCAGCAACGGGACAGCAGGTATCGGCAGGCCCATCTGTTCAACCAGCACCCACACCAAGAGCAGCGTATACCCATGGTGAATCAAGAACTGGACGGCTTCATTCAAGGTTGGCCTCCGATTGGTGATCAGGCGGAGAAACCGCCATCAATCTTCAGGCTCGCGCCGGTGACGAAGGCCGCTTCGGGACTGGCGAGGTAGGAAACCATACCAGCGATCTCGTCGCCGTGACCGTAGCGCTGGAGTGCGATCATGTTTTTCAGCTGTGCGGCAAACGGGCCGTCCGCCGGATTCATGTCGGTGTCGGTGGGGCCGGGCTGGACGTTGTTGACTGTGATGCCGCGAGGGCCGAGATCGCGAGCGAGACCACGGGTAAAGCCGGCCACCGCACCCTTAGTTAAAGCGTAAACGGAGCCACCCGCAAAGGGGACGAGATCGCTGTTAATGCTGCCGATGTTGATAATCCGGCCGCCTTCTCCCATGTGGCGCAGGGCCTCCTGGATAGCGACAAAAATGCCTTTCACGTTCACGGCGAGAAGGCGGTCGAAGTCTTCCATCTTGAACTCCTCGATGGGCGCGAGGGCCACGACCCCAGCATTGTTCACGAGAATGTCGAGGCGACCAAAGGCTTTCACGGTTTCCGCAACCGCGCTCTGCACCGCTTTGACGTCGGCGCTGTCGGCGCGGATCATCAGAGCTCGACCGCCGGCCGACTCGATGACCCGCACCACCTCGTCGGCTTTTGCGGCGAGCTCGTGTAGGTAAGGGCGACGGCTGCGCCATCGCGGGCGAGACGTTTGGCGATGGCCGCCCCCAGACCGCGCGATCCGCCCGTGACCAGAGCAACTTTGCCTGTGAGTGAATTTGACATTGTCCACGTTCCTTCCGCCTCTCGCGGGAGAATGCGTCCGAGACGAGACGTTCACTCCTGCGGAGTCAGATTTTCGCCTGTTAGTGAGCGGTCTTCGCGTCGGCTGCCCCTGAGAGGGGTTGGAGCTCGCCGAGCATGGTCGGGATGAGCTCCGAAACCGTAGGGTGAATGTGCATCGCCCGTTGAATGACTGTGTACGGCGCTTTGGCGTACATCACGTCCAGGATCGAGTGAATCACCTCGTCACCGCCGGTGCCTAAGATGGCGGCGCCTAGGATCTCGCGCGTTTGCCCATCCACGACGATTTTCATGAAGCCCTGCGTTTCGCCCTTTTCGACAGCACGTCCGACTCTTGTCATGGGGCGCTTGCCGATGAGCGCGCTCCGGCCGGTCTTACGGACTTCCGCTTCAGTCATGCCCGCGCGCCCCAGCGGCGGGTCGACGTACAGTGCATACGTAGGGATGCGATCGCTTACCCGGCGCGGATCGTCATCGAGAAGATTCGCGGCGACAATTTCGGCATCGTTAAAGGACGTGTGCGTGAACGCGCCCTTGCCGTTGCAATCGCCCAGGGCCCAGATACCTAGCGCGCTGGTGCGCAACTGATCGTCGACAACGATGTAGCCGCGTTTGTCCACTGAGACGCCGGCCTTTTCAAGGCGGAGGTCGTCGGTGTTAGGGCGCCGTCCCACTGCAAGCAGGACATGAGTCCCGCTGACTTCAGGAGC
>JAHKKJ010000434.1 GCA_020027655.1 Deltaproteobacteria bacterium
GAGTGCTCGTAGGCCGTGGGAATGACCGCCAGCTTCTCGCGACTGTCGACGATGCTGTATGGCAGGCTAATGGAATCCATCATTGGTAGCAGGTACAGCCCGTTGGACACATGGTAGGGAGCGCGATCGCCGATTGCGCCCCGCAGAGTGATAAAGACCAGAAGGGGAATGTGGTAGCTGTAGTTGATTTTGGTGATCGCGTAGACGCAAGTCATCAATCCGGAGGCCCCCATGAGAGCCAGAGAGGGGATGCCGCCGAAGTAGGCGCCGGAACAGAGACCGATCGCGGACTCCTCGCGGTTGACCGGCACGTGCTTAAAACGATCGTCCTTGTTGATGGCATGGATCAGCGGAGCGATCCAGTCGTCGGGGAGGCTCGCCACGAGCTTGATCCCGCTCTGAACGAGTTGTTCGACGATCAATGAAGTCGCTTCTTTTTGCTTATCGCTCACAATCGGTGCCCGCGGGCTGCGAGTCCAAGCGTTATCATCGCGTTGACTAAGCTGTCAAGCACGGTAGCCATAGATTGAGTTTTCGCTCGCATTTTGCTGAGACAGAGATGGAGTGTGTCCTTGTTTCCGGAATTCTGGAAACATGGGAATTCTTGCGAGAGTTAGAACTAGGCGACAAAGAGCAGTGGCTGAAATTTCTGTGACTAAGCGTTTACCTCTATCGAGTCAGATCGTCTAGAACAGAAAGCCTGACCTCAGGACCTCGAGCTTTCTCGGATGGCCGCTAATAACCCTACGCCTTGCCAAAAGTGGGGCGCCAGACGATTAGTACTTCCAATCGTAGTTGAGGGCTTCGAAGTCGATCTCGTAGTCGCCGCCTGCTCTCGCTCCACGGCGCAGCTTGCCCTTGAAACCCTGCGCGCAGTACATCTCAAAGAGGTTTCCCGAAGGATCGCGAAAATACATCAGCGCCTTGACATAATCACGCGTCCAGGGCTCGGTGGTCGGCACGCCGTAGCTCTCCAAACGTTCTTTCATCGGTAAGAAGTCATCAGGCTCAATGAAAAAAGCGTAGTGGGGATACTCCGAGTTACGGCCAGTCCAGCCTCCGCTGGCTGGAGAAAAGGTCACCAGCGTCCCGGCTATCCGAATCTCGAGCTTCGGCCCGGGATGCGCGATCTCGCCGCCCAAAACCTCGGTGAAAAAACGCTTGGTCTGCTCCAGATCCTTGCACGGTATAGTCATATGGCTAAATCCCGTGAATCTGGGCTGCTTTGCAGTTGAAGTTGCAACCGCAGATGCGGAACTAGGGTTTTGCATGGTCATCCGGACAGAAGAAATCTACTTTCATTAGTTTCGGTAATGTCTTCCCAGTGCGGTTTTAGATCTTGGATTGATTCGGAAGTTTAGCGCGCCAAACCTAACTCCTTGCGCGCCTTTTCCACGAAACTGTAGTCAACCACCTGGGCGATGGGCACCGGGCGGGTCACTTTCGAACTCTCGCGCTGCAGATCGATGAGTGCCTGGACGCCCTCGGGCCTGACGGAAGCGTCTCTAGTCAGGCCGCGGGTGCGCTGCTTGAAAACTTCGTCAGCAAATCTCCGATCGTCGATTTTGAGCCGCTTCATGATGATGTCCAGGACCGCGTCGCGATTGTTCTCATCCCAGGTAAACATAAGGCCGCGCAGCGTCGCCCTGACCATTCTTAGAACCTCATCCGGATTTTCTTTAATCTTTTTGTCTGACGTGCCAAACCCAGTCTGTGGGAAACGTGCGATCTCGCCGAGGAAAAATAGCTCGCGGTAGCCTTTCTCGACCGCGACGATGCTGATGGGAACCGAAAGAATCGTCGCGTCGGCAATGCCGGACTCCAAGGCCGCCAACCGGGCCGAGTCGCCTCCGCCCATCGTCAGAATGCCAACGTCCCGATCGGGATCGAGCCCGAAGTGTTTTGTCGCGAGTCTGGCGAGCAAGGTCGCGGTAGCGCCCGGCGTACTCCCCGCAATCTTTTTTCCCTTGAGATCCTTAGGCTCTTTGATTTCTTTGCGAACAATAAGAGACTGCAGCGAACGATCAGCCGTAAAGATCAAAACTTTCATGGGACGCCCTTGAACCGCTGCCGCGATCACGCCGGTCACGGCACCGTTGTAGTCGATGTCGCCGGTCAACACCGCACTACTGGCGAGAGTAGCCGGCATAAGAATCAGTTCCAGGTCGATTCCTTCGTCTCGATAAAATCCTTTGAGCTGGCCGGCATAGATGGACAAAAAGGCGATGCTCGTGGTCGAAATACCCATGCGGATTTTTTTCAATTGGGGTTGGGCGTAGACGAATGGAGCGAGCACTAGGCTGGCAGATAGAAGGCAAAGTAAAATTTGGCAGCGTGAAACTCGCATCTGCCTCACTTCAGCTCGAGCAAGACGCGACATAGATTGGCTATCCCAACGGCTGCAGCCCCGTCCGTGTGTACGGCGGTGTATTGATCTCAAAATGAATTCCCGCGGGGCTTGTAGCTTTGTTCTGGCGCCGGCCCCGCGGTGGCACCTCGACCTCATACCCATGAGCGCGAAGCCTGGTCGTAAGCTCGTCCACTTCGACGGCGGTTGCGACGTCCAGAGCGACGTGGTTCAGGATACAGCCGCTCTGGCCGTAGCCGGTTACAGGCGAATCAACCGCGTAGATAATAAACTCGTGGTCGCGCAGCGGGTCGGCGGTGAAGAAGACCGCATGGTCGTTAGCGTGGATGCGCTTGAGACCGATGACCTTTTCCCAGAACTCGCACTCTTTCTCGAAAATTCCCCGCGGCACGTTAAAACCGACGTGGCTGAGTCTCGCGAGCGTCGCCATGGCGTCATCTCCTTCCGGGTTGATCAAACCCCTATTACTCCAGGGCATGAGAAATGTCTACCGCTGCACCAAAGCCATTCTCAAGTTGACATAGCGATTCGTTATTGACTACTCTTTTTTCAACCTCTGTTCCTGGTTTTGATTGGGGGATCACCTCAGATGCTCGGGGGAGAAGAAGGCCTACCAGTGATTCATGATGGATGGAGTGGAGGAAGGTCATAAGGAAGAATACTACGAGGTCGAGGATCAGCGGTTTTTAGGCCCGCAAGGATTTGGCGAGATGTTAGAGAATCAAACTGTCGAAGGAGAAAGCTGTTTCGCAGAGGCGAAAGCCGCTGGATCGTCGCTCGAAAAAATAGGACAGGAGGCAGGCCATGGCTAATGAAATCTCGACATTATCCCGGCGCGAGCTTCTCAAGCTCTCAGGCAAGTCCGCCGCTGTTTCTGCAGGAATGATTTTAAGCGGGTGCGCGCAGAGCTCCACGCAGCCGGCGGGAAGATCCGCCGGTAATCCAGTTCGCGCCATTGATATCCACCATCACTACTTTCCTCCAGAGCTCATTAAAGAGATCCAGCAACACAGCAAATCATTGGGCATAGAAAATCTCCCATTAAAGGGTAGCACGCTTTCTTTCAGTTTTGGGAAAGGGAACCGTACCGGCGTTGATCCCGAGATCATGGACGTGGACAAGCGTCTTGAGATGATGCGCGAGGGAAAACTCGCAATCGCTACAGTTGAAGCGCAACCCAGCGCCCAAGGTTACCCGCTCGATGGAAAGCAGGGTGAAGCCTGGTCGAGGCTCTACAACGAAGGAATTCACAGTTTGGCCAAACGCTACCCGCAGCGGTTCGTCGGGATGGCGACGGTCCCGCTGCAAGATCCCGCGCGAGCCGCGGGTGTCTTGGAACACGCTATTCGCGAGCTTAAATTTTCCGGTGTAACGATCGGGTCGAACGTGAACGGCAAATATTTCGACGGCAAAGAATTTGATCCGTTCTGGAAAAAGGCCGAAGAGCTGGATGTGCTAGTCATCATGCATCCCGACTCCATATTGGGCAGTGACAAAATGGGCGCCTACAGTCTACGGACCGTTTGCGGCAACCCCGCCGATACGACCCTGTCGGTCGGCTTTATGATTTACAGCGGAGTTTTCGATAGGTTTCCGAAACTCAAGCTGGGGCTGCTCCACGGAGGCGGCTTTTTCCCTTACCATCTCGGCCGTTTTGACCAGGGCTTCAAACGGAGCGGCGGTAGTCAACCTTTCCCAGCTTCGCAACCTCCGAGCCGGTATCTGAAGAACCTCTACTTTGACAACCTGGTTTATCGCGTAGAAACCGTCGAGTATCTCAAGCGCATGGTCGGCGCGGACCACATCATGGTTGGAACGGATTATCCCTATACTCTAGGAGATTGGACGGCAGTGGAAAAAATCGAGCAAATGAATTGCACAGAAGCCGAGCGGGAGGCGATGCTGCACGGGAATGCGCGAAAGCTGCTGAGACTCTAATTCCGCCGGTTGAAAAGAGGACGCGATGACCCCCTCTGGATTGTTCTCCCTCCTGCCACGGCAACGCCAATCGGTCAGGAGAAAATAGCTTGACAGGAGTTTTGCGCCACGAATAGACTGGCTTCAGTCGAAAATGAATGAGAGGAGGAAGACGCAATGAGCGTGATTGACGCCGATGGACATATCATTGAGCCGGAAGGCATGTTTGAACATCTTCCCGAGGAGTTCCATCTCAGACGTCCGATCCCGGTCCGCTTGCCGGCGGACACGGTCCGGGGTGACTTCAACGGCTGTTGGCTGATCGAGGGAAAAAGCGTTCCTAACATTGGCAGCCGCGGACGCACCACCGCGTCGCTGTCGTGGACGGAACGGTCGAAAAAGATCGACGTGTCGCTTGGGTCGCAGACTCTTGAAGACATGGAAGCCCGGCTGTCCGACTTGGATCGGTTCCACATCGACTGCCAGATCGTCTTCCCCACCATGTTTCTCGCTGCTGTAGCAGAGGATGTGAAACTCGAAGGTGCGTTGTTTCACGCCTACAACACGTACGTCGGTCAAGCCTGCGCCAAGTCAAAAGGCCGAGTCAGGTGGACAGCGCTGCTCCCGTTTCGCGACCCGGAGGCTGCGGTGACAGAGATGCGCAGGGCAAGCGATCTGGGCGCGTCGGGTGTTTTCACCATGGGCATGGTGTGGGAGCGGAATTTGGCCGATCCACAGTTCTTTCCGATCTATGAGGAAGCCGCGGGACTTGACCTCCCCCTTTGCGTTCATCTCGGTTGGGGCTCGCCGCAGGTAACTCAGCTCTTTTCCGATTCCCATGCGTTCTTTTGTTCGGCCATTGTTCCCGTGATGTGGGGCTTCATGTATACCATGGGCGCCGGCCTGCTGACCCGTTTTCCCAAGCTCCGGCTGGGTTTCCTGGAGACGGGCTCCGCCTGGGTCCCCTACGCGATGCAGCAGATCAGGCGCCGGGTCGAGCCGCCCAGTGTACTTTTCACTCAAGGGCAACGACGACCCGTCGATAACGCCATTGACCGCCGGTACTATCGCGACCCGGAGGAATTCTTCCGTTCGGGACGGGCGTTCGTGAACTGCGAAGGAGACGAGGATTTTGATTATCTCTTGAAGCATGTGGGCGAGGATGGCCTCATGTGCTCCTCGGACTTCCCTCACGGCGACCCCTCCGCAGAAGAGAACTACGTCACTCGCTGGCGCGAGAGGAGCGATATGCCGGAGCGAATCAAGGAAAAGCTCCT
>JAHKKJ010000435.1 GCA_020027655.1 Deltaproteobacteria bacterium
TCTTGTCAAGATCCATCCGCGACACGGGACTGAAAATAGTAAAGGCGAATTTTCCGCCCGCCAGCCAATCGCCCATCTGGCGTGAATCGCTGCTGATCGTGACTTCCATCTCGGTCAGCAGCCTGCGAATGAATTCGCGCCCGAGATCACGCTTGTAAAAGAAGAACCGCAATGCGTCTCCCGATCCGCCGCTGTTGGGATCAAGGGCGACAATTTTACCTTTCCATTTCGGGTCAAGCAGATCCCAATAGGACTTGATCCCGCTCGGATTGACCAACTTGGTATTGTAGCCGACCACTACTCGTGTGCCACCGTTAAAAAGGAAAAGATACTTGTCTTCGGGATCTGCGTAATGATGTTTCCGTTGCCACCATTTCGAAGTGTCGGTCACCTCCGGCAGCACCAACATTGGAGCGATGGGATCGACGACTTTCCCTTTGTACAGCACATTGTAGCCAGTACCGTGGCCGCTCAGATAAAGGTCGGTCAGGAACTTGTCAGCGCGCCGCTCAGCCATGATCCGCTGCGCAACGTCGGCGCCCCGGCCAAAAACGCCCGTGACTTTGATCTCCGGAAACTTTTTGTGGAACTCGGCGTAAAGCTGCTCATACTCGGCGCTGCCGTAAATAACCAGCTGCCCTTCTTTTTTGGCCGCTTCGATTGTCTTCTCCCAATCGGTCTGCCATTTCGGGGTTTCTGCGGCGAAAGCGGCAGGTTCAATACCCAGGAGTAGTACGATGAAAAACAACGAATGAGGAATTTTCCAACTCATCTCTTTGCCATGGTTACGACTACCTGAAAAAGTGATTCTACCTTTTTACGCAAATCAGTCACCCCTAAAGAAGCTCACTACGCCTCAACGTTCCCAACGACCCTTTCTCCCTCTCGAGAGACTGTGTCGCAATCGAATTCATTGGTTCGACAAGCGACTACGAACGAAAATCCCCCTTTAAAAAGGGGGATTTTTTGCACGCAGTTCTAAATTCCTCTCGTCCCATAGCATTACCCCTCTTTGAAAAAGAGGGGCCAGGGGAGATTTGCGTCGGTCGAAAGCACAACAATGCATTGCGACACAGTCTCTTCAGGGGGAAGAGGTTTAGAAACATCCTGCACTTAAAAGCAACAGCTCTCAGCGAACACGAGCATGATTCTTAACGCTTCCGCTGCTCTAAAGTTTCTTTAAGAAATTTCCGAATTGACTCCATATCCATCCATTCCGCGCGGTCGACAAAAGGATAGCGGTTAGGATCTGCCTCGGGTCTACGGTTGCCCCTCGGCACTTTGTCTTTCGGTATATCGATTCGCAGAGAATCTGGACCATCATTGCCCTCGGTGAAAATCCTTTGATACGCGATCTGCCCCTCCCGCGAGAGTAACCAGTTAAGGCCGACTTTGGCGGCGTTCGGGTGCGGCGCTTTGTTGATCAGCGCCACCCCACCGGAACCCGCAGTAATATACGCCCCCTCCTTTAAATGTTCCGGCGCGAACCAGCTCACCGGCAGCCCCTGAATCTGCATGATGTCCAGATCCATGCGCGAAATCGGCCCAAAAAGTGAGAGCGCAAATTTCCCGCCGGCCAGCCAATCTCCCATTTGGCGGGTATCGCTGCTAATGACGCTGTCGGTCTCCGTGAGAATCCGCTTGATAAATTCCGGTCCGAGACTCTTCTGATAATAGAAAAACCGCATGGCGTCGCCCGCGCCGCCGAGGGTTGGATCATAGGCAACGATTTTGCCCTTCCACTTGGGATTGAGCAGATCCCAGTAAGACTTGATTTCGGCTGGATTCACCAGCTTGGTGTTGTACCCAACCACGATCCGGGTTTCGCCGTTGATATTGAGCAGGTACTGACCCTCCGGGTCGACGTAATGATGCTTTCCCTGCCACCATTTTGAGGTGTCGGTAACCTCCGGCAGCACCAGCAGCGGCGGGATCGGATCGAGGGCTTTGGCCTTGTAAAACACGTTGTAGCCGGTGGTCTGGCCGTTAACGTAAAGATCGGCCAGATATTTTTCCGCCCGCCGCTCCGCCATGAAACGCTTCGCCACATCCGCGCCGCGGCCGAAAACGCCGATGATTTTGATCTCGGGATATTTTTTGTTGAACTCAGCGAAGAGCTTTTCGTAGTCGGCGCTCCCATAGAGAACCAACTGCCCCTCTTTCTTGGCGGCTTCGACGCTTTTGTCCCAATCATCTTTCCACTTAGGTGATTCTGCAGCCGACGCATTGGTGGCGACCAGAAAAACCGCAATGAACGTAGCCCATTTGAGATTCTCGATCATAGATTTTTACCTTTGGAATGTTCAACAGAACGACTTTAAAAAAATGGGTCTTTTGACTTTCGTATGGCTAACCGCGGAGGCGCTGAGAGCGCCTAGGATTATTCTCGCGCGAAGGCGCCAAGAACGCCAAGTTCAGAACGTTTTTCCTTTGCGGCTTTGCGCGAGATATTCCGGCTTTTGGTTGCGGCTCTGGCCGCGCTAGGTCGCTGTGTGAATAATTCGTCACAGTAAACCCGGAAGAGCCAAATAAATTTATCGCGCCAAGTACGCAAAGTAAAACATTTACCTATTTCTCCGAACCTTGGCGCCCCTTCGCCTTTGCTCAGGACATGCTTTGCGTCTTTGCGCGAGACACGTTTTTTCGACTTCTTCTTCATCCCAAAATTCTAAATATCTTTGGCTCGATTTCTGATGCAACAAGAGATACCTGGGAATCCCTCTTTCGCCAATGATAATTTGTCCTTTCGCGTTCCCCATTGCGGCGTCGTCAAGGAGGTGACCATGGTCAGCTCCATTTCTCCCAAATTCAATACGGGCTCGGCACTTGATGCGACAGAACGGCTTCGCGCCCGTCGCGGCTCGATTGGATGATCGCCAGGCATACTTCCAAGGTCGCCTTGCCCCACTTGCCGTCGTGCGGCACGGGCCGGTCCTCGGTCACGGCCTCATAAAAATCTTCCAACTCCACCCTAAGCGGACCTTCCCAAATTGGACAGGGAACTTCGGTCCTGCCATTCTCGTCGTAAATAAAAACGCCGTCTGATGATTGGCGGATCGCGCCGCGCTCGCAGCTTACCAGGGTGAAGCCGAAAAAAGGCTGGCGCGGTCTCTGGCCGGCATCACCATCCCCACGCTCGATTTCGAACGCCAAGCCGGAGCGGCTGCTGTCTTTGTTGAGCTTCCCTTCCTGGCGAGCCTTGCGCAATCTTTGTCCGGGGCCAAGTTGCCGGTCTCCGCCGAAGATGTCCCCTTCGATCAGCTCACGATCATCAAAATAGCCATAGCCGTCGTAGATCAACGTCGCCGTGACGCCATTTTCGAATTGAAGCAGGGCGGAATAATTCCCTTCCGTGGCATTTTCCGGCGACCAGCGACCCGCGTGCGCGCGCACACTGCGCACCAGGCCGCCGCCCAACAGTCGCGCAATATCGACTTGATGCGGCGCTTGGCGGTAACAAACACCGCCGCCGAGCTCGGTGTTGATTTCCACCGGTTCCCGCGGCCGCAAGAGCCATGGCGAGTAGCGCAGCGTGTGAACCTGAGTGACTTGGCCTAGTTTCCCGCTGCTGACGATCTCGCGCATTTTTCTGATCGGCGGGTTGAAGCTGCGCGTATGCGCGACCATGAGCTTGCGGTGACTCTTATCCGCCGCGGCAATCATCCGGTCGCAATCCGCCAGTGTCAGCGCCATGGGCTTTTCGACCATGACGTGCTTGCCGGATTCTAATGCCGTAATGGCGTGCTCGGCGTGATGGGGGTTGGGTGTCGCCACGTAGACGGCCTCCAGCTCCCTCATCTCACACATCGCCGCAACGCTCTCGAAAGTTGGAATGCCGAATTCGACCCGATACTGTTCACGCGCTTCCTGGCGGAGATCGGCGCCGGCAACGAAGACGTAACCTTCCGTCTTCGCCACGGCTTGAGGCAAGGATCTTCCCGCAGTGCCAAGGCCAGCCAGGCCGATTCTGATAGAAGTCATGCGTCGCTACTCCCGGCATTAAAAACTTTCGTTCAAGTCGTTCCAAACGTTCAAATCGCTCAAGCCCCTACCTCTTTCCTCCCCCGCGGCGCGGGGGAGACTTTCTATGAAACTTGTCAAGCCCTTTTTTAAAAAATCTTTCACGCCGCCTGACGCATCTTCTGACGGGCGATGTTGGCCAGGTGGTAGTTTTCATCGTAAGGCTTATGGTCTCGCCACATGACAAAGATAATCTTGAGCCACTTGGCCCCCAGAGCGCGCAACCTTGGTGATGGCTATGGCCTTTATCCCTCTGTCCCCGGTAGTAGAGCTTAGCCCACTCACTGTGGTTGACCGAGACAAAGGAAAACCAGTACATCGCGTGGCGTAGATGCTTGTTACAGGCGAAGCGAAAATGTACGACACAACTTTTGCCACT
>JAHKKJ010000436.1 GCA_020027655.1 Deltaproteobacteria bacterium
CGATCCTATCGACCTTTTGGTCGTGGTTGGCTTTGGCATTCTGGGCTATTTCATGCGGCGCTTTGGTTATCCCAGACCGGCGATGATTCTCGGCCTGGTTTTGGGCGACCTGATGGAGAAGTATCTCTATCGCTCGGTGGCAAGCTATGGGTTTAGTTGGCTCGCGCGGCCGGCAGTAATCGCGCTGCTGATGCTGGCGGCGATCTCTTTTGTTTTCACCGTGCGCGGTAGGCTCAGGAGCAGCCAAGCGGTTTCGTCCCCTGCGTTAGGAGGAGTGATGGCGAGGGCTCAAGATGAGAGTTAATTTACAGTTTCGTTCCTCGCGGGCCGACCGGAAGGATGTCGGCCATTGGTTTTTGCTTGACGCTTTCGCTGGGTTTGCCTATCGTCCATCAGTTCCCCGCTACAGCATGTGATCATCTTAAGCGGCTGTAGACAGAGATACAGATTTTCGGTGGTGACTCATTTGACTCCAGATCCTTCACGGAGTTTACCCTGAGATCCTTCGCTGACGCTCAGGATGACAGTCGAAGGGTTCATGATGACAACCCTTCAAGCGTCATTCCGAGCAGAAGCGAAGAATTTTTCCTCGTTCGATTTCGGGTTGAACGGGTACGGGTTTGGCAAAATGAGTCACTACCAGATTCTCAACGGGAGGAGACAAATGTTTAGTGCCGGACGCATCATTTTTTCGGTCGTTCTCGCCGTTACATTTCTGATGACGTCGCCAGTAGGGGCGGAAAAGATCAGGACCGCTGTTCCCGGATTGAATTTGAACTATCTCTCCGTTTTTGCGGCCGAGGAACGAAACTTCTTCCGGGACGAAGGTCTGGAAAATGAAACCATCGTCATCGGCGGGCCCGCCGGAATTGCCGCTCTCGTGAGCGGCGACGTGGATTACAGCGGTGCCGGCGGGAGCGGGCTTCGCGCGGCCGTCAAGGGAGCGCCGCTCAAAGCGATCATGTATCAAACCGAGAAACCCACGTGGTATCTGATCGTTCATCCCAGCATCAATCAAGTTTCGGACCTCAAAGGGAAAAAAATCGGCGTTGCACTTATTGGCGACAGCGAGGATCGCTTCACAACCCTGTTTGTCGAACGCGCGGGTCTTTCCGCCAAAGATGTGACCAAGATCTCTCTGGGCACGAATCCTGGAGATAAGATCCTGGCGCTCAAGAGCGGCGGGATATCTGCCGTGGTGCTGGACCCCGCGGCAACCGTCATGGCGGAACGAGAAGGATTGCGGAGCTTGGTCTACTTGGGGGATATATTTCCGCTGCCGTTCCAAGGATACGTGACGACGGATCGAAAGATTTCGGAAAATCCCGCACAGGTGAAAAGGTGGATCAAGGCTATGGTCAGGTCGCTCATGTTTTTGCGGGAACGGCCTGAAGAAGCCACTGAAGTTGCTTTAAAAAGGCTCCGCTTCAGAAATATCACCAGACCCATGTTGACGGATGCGATCAAGAGCTATGTTCGTGCTTTTCCGCAAGGTATTCCGGGTATGCCTTCGCCGGAGGGAGTCAAGAACATACTCGAATACGAAGTCAGACTGCCGATGAAGATGGAAGAAACGCTGCCTGCGGAGAAGTTTCTGGATCTGCGGTGGGTCGAAGAGGTTAAGAAGGAGTTGTCACAGAAGCTGAGCAAGTAGATAGGTTGATACGAGCTGCTATCGCTCCGGTCGGTCCGGGCCCCACAGACTCCGCATTTGGCTGTGGAGAGATTGCATCTGTGACTTCAGTTGCGAAGCTTTCGCTAATTGTTCCGGCGTCAGAACGCCCCGAATCTCCAGTACGACCCTCAGACCTTCCTCGGCCAACTGGTTGCGAAGTTGAGCGATCTGCTGAACCTGTGGTGCCAGGTCGCCTTCCTGTAGTCTGCCGGCGGAAAAAAGTTTATTCGCCATCTGATCCTGAGCAGCCCGTAGTTGGCTGAAGAGGTCGCGGAAGGTGGGGCGATGATTCGCCATGATCTGCTGGACTTGGGCTTTCTGATCAGACGTGAGGTTGGCCCCTCGAAGCAACAAAGGCAAGGCAATGCCGGTTCCGTCTCCGGCCATCCCTCCCCGTTCATGAGGTCCAGGACGGAGTTGCGCGTGAGCCGGAAGAGCCCAGAGACAAACCCCAACCAAAAGAGATCCGGTAACACCAATAGTTTTTGTCCTGAAAATCATAGCAACTCCTATCTCGAAATAACGCTGGGCAAATCCATCACTCGGTCCGATCCGACACCATACGCTGCATCGCCGGCTCGATCGGTCGTCTTTTAGCGGTTATAACGGGTCGGTCCACGGCTTTGGTTTTTGATTTTGTATTTGCAGCAAATGATTCATTGAAAAGCCCGCGGCAGTCGTCGGAACAATTTTCCCCCAACGCGACCTGCACAGAGGCGAGGTCAGAATCGGATGAGGCGGGCTCAACTTCTCCCATGCTGCCGCGATCGAAGATAGCGTCCGCAACCTGCTCCAGAAACTGAGAAATATCGCCGCTGAGTGTTTGTTCCGATGACGAGTCGGGGCGCCAAAGCCGGCTCTCGCCCCACATAAGCGCAATGGCCAACAGAACCCCGGCAGCGATGGGCAAAGATCTGAAAAAGATCGATCCGCTGGACGTAGTGAGTCGAAGCGCCGGTACCTCCCGCTGGAGCGTCTGGGTGATCAGTCGGAGGTCTCGTACGATCTCCTGGTATCGTTCCGTGCACGCTTGGCAACTTTTCAGATGCGACCGTTGTTCTTCGCTGGCCTCGCCCTCGCTCAGGAGAAAAAGCGTCTTGTCTTCCAAACATCGAATCATGAACCAGCTCCATTTTTTTTGAGGGCCTCGCGGAGGCGATGCACCGCCCGGAAAAGATGGTTTTTCACGCTTCCCTCGCTGATCGCCAACGTCTTTGCAACTTCCTCCGTGGACCAACCTTCCAAATATCGTAGAACAAATACCTCTTGCTGCCGCCCCGAGAGTTCCCGAAAAGCATGCCAAATGTGAATTTGCTGCTCGCGCCCCAGGGCTTCCTGCTCGGGCGTGCGCGCAGAGCTCGGATAGTCCGCGAGCTGTACCTCGCCATTGGATGAGCGCCACCATTTCCACCAAGCGGATTTGCGCCGGTCGTGGCAGGCATTGACCGTAACTCGAGTTAACCAGGCGCTCCAATCATTAGGCCAACTTGCCGTTTGGTATTGTTTGAACATCTTTAGGAAGACTTCCTGGCCGGTTTCTTCAGCTTCGGCTAAGTCCCTTAGAAGCATGCGACAAAGCCGCTGCACTTTAAGATGGTGTGCCTTGTAAAGCCCCTCGAAGGAGGGGGTCTCCTTATCCGGCACCGTTGATAACCTCAACCCTAACGACGAGGCAAAGGCTCGTTTGGTTCACAGACCCGGCAAATAGCACGTGGCGAGGGCAATACTCCGTGTTCAATGGCGTGTCTATGGGTCTTGCGGTGCTTTTTAGCGTTTGCGAGCCGACCAAATTGGGTTCTCCAATAGCCAAATCAAACCATTGTCTTCGACGCAAAGCAAACCTATATGTCAGGGTCTTGTCAGAGTCAGTTTCACTTTACTGAATTGAATTCCCAACTGGCGGTTTTCCAAAAATCCCCCCTTCCCCCCTTTTTCAAAGGGGGGGAATAAAAAGTCTCCCTTTGTAAAGGGAGATTTAGAGGGATTTTTAATCTGCTTTGACGTTGCCCTGACCTATCTGTTCTCTTAGTTGACGTTGGGATGGATCATCGAATACTCTCTTTAAATAGGGGCTGAAAATCGATCGCCCCGGACTCCATTGCAAGCTCAGGAGGTATCCTATGGTATCAGCCATCGTTCTTCTCACCGTCGAAAGAGACAAGATCAACAGCGTCGCAGATGCAATCGCGGATATCGACGGCGTCAGCGAGGTCTATTCGATTGCCGGGCGGTACGATCTGGCGGCGATCATCCGGGTCAAGACCAACGACGATATGGCAAAGGTAGTGACGGAGCGCATTCGCAAAGTCGGAGGCATTACATCATCCGAGACCCTGATATCGTTTCGTGTTTATTCGCGGCATGATCTGGAGCGGATGTTCTCCATCGGTATGGAACACCCTTAGCAGGCTGCTGAAAAAGACTCATATGCCTGGCCGATCGCCCTGAGCACGTCGAAGGGTGCGCTCAATCGCCTCGCTCCGGTTGGCTTATGGCGTATGGCTCATAGCGTATGGTTCGTATGTTTCAACTATTTGCCATAAGCCATCAGCCATATGCGAAGTACGCGCGCCTCGCCTCTGAGTCCTTTTGAGCAGCCTGCGAACCTGGGAATTCCCCGAGGTCGATCCGTTCGCCATTTTGGCAGCCGATCACTCCGGCGTGCTGAAGCACGCGGAAAAAGACTTCAGGTTTGAACTTCTCGTTTTCCCGCAAGCCTTTTG
>JAHKKJ010000060.1 GCA_020027655.1 Deltaproteobacteria bacterium
GCCCAAGTCATAGGGACGCCCAAACAGAAGCCAATAGCATCTGCAAATATTGCGAGAACATGTTTTCTCATATTACCTCCTCCTGAACTAGCTTTTCGGCAAGAACGCTGTTGAAACGCAGCTTTGATTGTGAATTAAATAACCGGTGAGATCATGGGTAGTCCTTAGGCAAAACTAAAGTTTCTCGAAGATTTCTCTAAGCGCCATACGAGCGGGACATGCAGTCACAAACGGAATTCGTTTTTGAACCGTTTCGCCTGGACGCGATCAACGACCGTTTGTGGCGAGAAGGAAAAGAAATCCGCCTGACGCCCAAAGCCTTCTCCGTGTTGCGCTACCTAGCCGAGCATTCCGACCAACTCATCACTAAGGAAGTCTTGCTAAAGACACTCTGGCCCAATATCGCAGTTACCGACGCGGTGCTGACCGTGTGCATCGGCGAAATCCGCAAGGCGCTCGGAGATAAACCGAACCAGCCCAAATTTATCGAGACCGTCCATCGACGGGGATATCGATTCCTGGCACCCGTTCGCAATGGCCCACAAAACAGTGTGGCAACTACGAAACAAGACATTCGCTTTTGCAGCACCGCTGATGGCGTGCGAATCGCTTATTCGACGATGGGACAGGGCCCGCCCGTCGTCATTCCCCCACAATTGGTGACTCATCTTGAAGCCGATCTGGTTGAGGGGCCGCTTGCCGATGTTTATGAGGCGCTGGCGCGGCGCCATACATTGGTGCGCTTCGATATGCGCGGCACCGGCCTCTCTGACCGCACTGTCCCTCTGTCTTCGGAACAGCTTTTCGTTCTCGACCTTGAGGCGGTCGTCGATGAATTGGGACTGGACAGGTTCCCGTTGTACGGCCTGTGTGGAGGAGGAGAGTTAGCGCTGCGCTATTACGCGAAGCATCCCAATCGTGTGAGCCAGTTGGTTTTTTACGGAACCAGCCTTGAACCCGTCACCAGCGACCGTAAGAGACAAAACGACATCGCGCTCTCCGTGATGCGAGCCAGTTGGGAAATTGGCTCTAAGATGAGGGTAGAACGATTGATGCCGCATGGCGGAACACGGGAAGATGTCGACAGGCTTGCACGGTGGTTACGGCTCTCGGTATCAAGTGATGTATCGGAAAGATTGATGGAGCTCAGGCAGAAACCAGATGATCTGGCGCCGATCCTCGCCAATGTTTCGGTCCCCACACTGGTTATCCACCGCAGAGGAGATCACGTGCCGTTTTCCGGGGGACGAGAACTCGCCGCCAAAATTCCTGGTGCTCGATTTCTGGCGCTTGAAGGTTACAATCATATTCCGGCGACGCATGAAGAGGCGATGGACCTTGTTAATCCCGTCCTCGACTTCCTGGCAAATGGCGAGCACATCAGGGAAACTTCACCCTTAGGTGTACCCGCCACTTACCTGTTTTTGGACCTCGGTGGGTGCGACTCGCTAAAGCGACGGCTCGGCGAGAAATCGGCCCAAAGGCATCTTAGCGGCCACTACGAAGCGATCCGCGCTGCAATCGAGTCGTATAATGGAACTCACGTGAAACAAACTGCCACAGGGATCGGGGCGACATTCCATTCGGCGTCGAGAGCTGTTGGATGCGCGCTCCACATACAACGCGTCATCGCCAAGCGGAACGCTGTCAACCTAAACGATGCCGTGAAGGTTCGCATCGGGCTCGATGCGGGTGAGGCGATCGTTGAGGATAATAATGACTCTTTCGGGGTCTCGACAGAGCGAGCCCGGCAAATCTCCGCATGGGCGGAGGCGGGTCAGGTTTTGGCGTCAGACGTGGTACGGCAGCTCGTCAGCGTGAAGGGCTTCAAGTTCGAGCCCGCGGGCGTGAAGAGACTCAAGGGATTCGACGATGCAGTGGCGTTATACAAGCTCAGCCCCGGATAACCTGACCAGCGCAGGCGATCGCAGCACGGCGGTGATGCCTCTAGTTTTCGGATCTCCAGTGCGGGTCACCGCGGTGGCACCTGTCTGCATGTCCGCACGGGCAAGCATTGAACGTTTTGAACGGTATGCACTGCCGGAACGATGCGCAGGCTTTTGACCGCTTGAACGGCTTGAACCGGGTCTTCCGTTAGCCCGATCGCTTTGGACCGCGGTTACAAGTGCAATCGAATCGGCGAGACGAGCAAGTCAATACTCAGGCACTACTTACTTTTGCTTGGACATCGGCCGTTCTAGCGCCGCTTGGCGACCGCTCCGCCATCCAAGCTTAGCTTGCCACTTACTTAATGAGTCCGTAAACCATCTTACGCATCTCTTTCGATCGAGAAGGCCCGGATAAATTTCATTTTCACGTTGCCTAACGACTGGACGCTCAAAGTGAACCTGTTGATAGGTTCTGGGCCTTCCGCCTCAATGATAATTGCCGCATCATGCGGTCACATGTCGAAGAACTGTCAAGCAGGATCTCCTTCAACTCAAGATCCAACGACACGCGAACGGCCTCCGGGCTTACTGGTCTGGGCTCGTTGTGGTTCCTTCGAATAGACCCGAGCTGCAGGAAGGGACATTCTTAGGTTTGACATAAAAGTTCCTTATCGCATACTCTCTGCCTAAGAATATGGAGCCCAAGCTGTTCTGTCGGTAGCCGCTTGATGTTTTGGCAGAGGGGCTGATACCAGCGCTTGCGAACCTGCGTATGCTGTGCCCGTTGCAGTGGCGTGGCCGATGACGAATGGCAACGGAGACAAACCGATGGCTGAAGCCGAGCTGTTGAACCGAATGTATCACGCGATCCTGGAGTGGTTCGTCGAGCATGGCCGGGCCCCGCACTATGTCGAGCTGGCGCGTCGGCTAGACTTGGCGGCAGAGGAGGCACGCCGGACGCTACGCGAGTTGGTCGATATGGGCTTGCCCGGCGTGTGGCAGCATCCGGGCACAGACTACATCGAATCCTTCGCGCCGTTCGCCAATCTGCCGACGCAGTACTTGATCACGGTTCGCAGACGGCAACGCTGGTACGGCCAGTGAGGCTTTGAGTCGCTGGCAGTCTGCTGGCTGTTCCCCAACCAGGAAGTGCGCATTGATTGTCCCTGTCTTGACTGTGGCGAGCCGATCCGGGTGCGGATGCGGGACGGCGAGTTACTCTCCGTTGACCCGCCAGGCACGGTTGGCCACTCTAACATCCCGTACTGGCGTTGGCGCGAGGATATCGCACGCGCCTGAAGCCAGATGAACCTCTTCCGGTCGGAAGAGCACGTGCGGCGGTGGGTGCTTTTTGACCCGGCAAGCGAGGACGGCATCCGGCCAGTCGTGGAGTTTGCTGCCCTCTTTGGCCTGCCGATGTTTCGGGAGCGCTCCGCGCTCGATTACCTGCAACGGCTACCCGCGCTGCGGCAGGAACGCTTGGCCGCCGCGGAACGCTTCGCCAAGGGCTCACCGTTCTGGGCCGCGCGTCCGCCGTCCTAAATATTCCACCCGGCTCCGGCGCTCGGCTGAGAGGCCACATCCCGCCGTGCTTTGGTATGGAAGAGGTTGTGTCGCTGGTTAACGGAAGTTAACTAAAAGACGTTTGACTTAGGCTCGATCGCAAATTTCATGCGAGATTTGACAAAGTCGACGGCTTGATTCCGCCCCAAGGATGAAAATTGATCGACACGTTGAAGAAATCTGGCATGATCAGATGGAGGGAGACGACCGAATTCACCGGCGCGCCGGTGCAATGCTGTTAGCCCCCAATGAGCTTAGCCATATAGAACGCATCGATGTAGTGACCGTCAATCCTGAGCGCATGTCTCTTCACTCCCTCTCTCTCGAAGCCAAACTTTTCGTAGAGCCGGATAGCTCGCTCGTTGTTGTAATTGACCATCAACTCAAGGCGATGCAATCCTTTTGATTGCGCCCACCCTTCAAGGGCCTCGAGAAGGGAACGGCCTATGCCACGACCCACCCACGCCTGCAGGACGCCCATGGCGATATAGATCGAGTGAGCCTGGCGGCGGCCGACACCGCGACGGCCCGCAACAAACCCAATGAGTTCTTTGTCCTCTTCGCAAACGAACACAACCCCTGAGTCGGTTTTCGCCCAGTGCTCGAATATCTGGGACTGGTGTTCGACACTCGTAGGCGACTCGCCACGTTCGAACAGCATGAAGGTGGTCTCTGAGTTGACTCGGTCGAACAACGCCACGAATGCCGGGGCATCTTGAACCTTCGCCTCACGGATGAGCACCCGTCCTCTCCTTTCGGGCTATGATTATCTAGTTCCGTATAGTTCCGGTTTACTTCTGCAAATCACAATTTGAATCACTGCCGTTTGGGTCGTTTCTACAACCGGCACAATGAGTTGTAAAGCCGTCAGCATCACCGCAGTCCGACAAATGCCGAAAGATGTTCCCGTACATCATCCTTGACTTGGCTCCCCGGATCTTCTGTCCAGTTCTTTTGATTTGAATTGGGGCCTGATTTAAGGCAACCGAAGCATCTCACTTGGTCATATATAATTTCGGCGAGAATACACACACGCGTCAATTGGATGCGGCGTAAGATTGGTTCGTCGGAGAATTCAGTTCAATTAGAAGCTTAACGTCGAAGCTCAGCCATCGCTATTTTAGCGATCGGTCTGAAGCGTGGTGTTAGGCGTCCAACTCACCGGCGCTCTCGTTCAGCACTAGCTGAACAACTAACAGCATCTGACCCAACATCGTCGATGATTGGGCAACGACCGAGATACCGATTGAACCGAATACCGTAGCGGCTGCTCTCTACGACGGCCGAAGTGTCAAAGAGCGTCTCTGGAGTCTGGCGTAATGGTGATTGGAAAAGCGGGATAGACTACCCGCTTCGTACCTACGGGATTTCTTTGTCTGAATGGAATGGTGACGCCTAGATCGATTTACATGCGAGCTGTTTGCTGGCCAGCTGCGGGAATTTCGCTACCATTGGGCATAGCTTTGAGCCTTACTCCCAGTTCGTTTTAAGAAAGCATGATAGCGTTGGCAATCAAAATAGCTCGGGCGTGATTGTTGAAAAATGCGAATGCCTTCTCAATCTAGGGACGAGATGCAACCCGCGTCCACGTTGTGCCATTCGCCCATTCAATTCTGTCGCGTCGAACTTGCCCACGTAATCCGCCTTCCCAGTCGCGCGCGCGGACAGAACCATAACCATCATACACTAGTAGACTGGCCTTGCCGCGTTCGTTTCTCGCTTCGAGCCCGTCATGTGTTGAAACGATCTTGCAAGGTTTATCGCGTTCGCCGTTCAGATACCATGTACCCTCTAACCGACGCCGATCGTCTCTCGTATCCCGCCACTCCTCTCCTGTCGCCAGCCCGATGACGTTTTCGAGGATATCGAGAATTTTATTACTTCGCCGGTCAACGAGAATGACATCTCTTTCGAGAATGACTCTCTCCCAATAGTCCGGGAGCCGGGGTAGTCGCGCGTCCAAATCCTGCGGTAAAGGTTCTAAACGCTTCTGCAGTCCGGGAGGGAGTGTTCCGTTCTTATCGAGATGTTTCTGAAGACCAGGAGGAAGTTTTCCTCCTCGCTTTGCTAGACCAGGCGGCAACCCTTTTGAAGGACCCCCGGATCGGTAGTAATTCTCAATTATCCTGCGCTCTTCTGGGAGAAAGTAGGCGGGTCGATCTTTAGCGAGAGCGATTGTAGATCCAACACCGACCAGAGACACGGCGGCAACAGCAAGGAAGAATAGCCGTTCTCTGGCCCGCCGCAAAACGATAGGTTTTGCCTCTTTCATTTCCGTGTCCTTTCTCGAAATACTACTTGCCATGACCTTTGGCTTGCCCTGAATTGCCATGGCCGCCAGCCGTTGTGATGCCGCTGTTTCCACCAGCCGCCTGACCTGATCCAGTCACAATCCCCTTACCGTAAGCATTGCCGTTGCCCACGGATCTGCCGGACCCGCTGACGATACCTTCGCCCGACTTGTTTTGTCCCGAGACGTTCTGTCCAGAATTGCCGTGGGATTTTCCACTGCCGGAAACAATCCCGCTTGAGGAGCTGGTTGATTGGCTTCCTGTAGACGAAGCATTTGTTGTGGTCATTTGTTGATTGGCGCTTTTCAGACCACTTATGACCGGGCCTAACTTAGTCCCTTGCTTTTGTGCGATTTGACCCCAGCCCATACCCTGACTGCGCATGGTCAAAATACCTTGCAGCTGAGTTGTGGTCGCCGTCGTGCCTGTGCCTGTTGTAATGGTTCCGCCCGTCAAAGCCGCCTGTAACTGCTCAGGGGTCGGTTGGCTGATGCCCAACTGACCCAATTGCTGTTTCGCCAAGGCGAGTGAAGTAAAGACGTTCCCATGGCCCATCTTGCCTGTGGGCGGTGTGATGACCGTGGTCGTCACAGTAGGCGCTGCCCCAGGAGTTGCAGCTGGTGTTGTTGTCGTTAAAGTGATGGGTGTCCCGTTCCTTAGGCCACTAACAACGGCGGTAGAATCTGAACCCAGAAACGAGTTAAAAGTCCCGCTGATCTTACCGGTGACATTAGTTTCTCCATGACTAGTGGCTAAAGTGTTCATGCGAGACGCCTCAGTGTTAAGTGCCGACGTTGTATCGGCGAAGGCTTGGACGTTTAGCCCTAACGCCAAGATAGTTGCCCCTAATATGGCTTTGATCTTCATTGATTGTTCCCCCCTTATTTGACTTAGCTCACGCCCAAGACTTTCTCGGTCTGTAAGATTATTTCAGTGGCGGTCGCCCGGTCTTTAATGAAGAATCCTTGCTTCGCAACGGTTCGGATTCGGGTCGCGTTAGAACTGACAACTTCTAATTCGACTTCAATCTCACGATCGTTTCCGGTTGCTGCGATGGCCTTTCCCTGTTCAGTCTTCGCAGTCGCCCCGATCTTTATGCCCATTCGGTTCAGGGCGGTCCGCGTTGCGCTTTCCACCTGAGGCAAAGGCGCCGTGAAGGTCCGGTACGCAAATCCGTCTAGCGTGTAGCCAACGGATGTACCGGTGGCCACTCCGGCACCGACACCAAGCATGGTTAGCGCTACGGCCGCGCAGCCGTTTAGGAAGGGCAGAATCCCTAGAAGAACAACAACACGAATTGAACGTCTTTTGTGTTCCATAGTTGGATATTTATTTGGAAGCCTTTTTCCCTTTGCTAGGAGCCTTTGAATTTTTACCACCCTGCTCAAGACCTCGCGTTAGTTGACCTTCTTCATCTTTCTTTTTTTGTAACCCTGATGGAAGTTCGCCTTTTTTCTCCGTGTGACGCTCTAAACCGTAAGGCAGTTCGCCCGCTTCACGACCATGTTTCCCCTTTGTCTCGGTTTTTTCCTTGCCCTTTGCCTTAGCTTTTCCTTTTTCTTGTGAGAAAGCAGAAGAGGCTGTGAGTCCCAAAGCGCAGATGACCATGAACACCGGCAATTTCCTTAGTAATGTCGAAATCTTCATAATTTCTCCCTTTCTATTTTTTGCCACAGTAGTGGCTATGTGAGCGGCTACCAAAGCACCAAGCATGCCAAACTGAAACCGTTAATATACCAAGGGTTAAAACGAGTGGATGCTAGAGCCAACCTCCAAAATTTACCGACCCTACGAAATTTTGTTCACGTATGTCGTCCGCGACCCTCTTAGAAGCAGCTTAGCTCTGGCTATTCTTGTCTTTCTTAGGACGAAGATCTCAGAGACGGATTTGTCAACATCCACTGATGAAAGGGGCTGAACAAGTTTCTGCCGCTTCGTTCTCTCCACGACGGACCTCCCGGTTCTTTCTTATGAAAACCGTTTACTCCAGGTATGCTCCGTCCAACGAGTTGGCTTCCTCACGTGTTAAATTGAATTTTGCGTTGGCGATTCCTCTAATTTGTCTCCCAAGAGCATCCAACGTTTGTCAGGATTGCCAACCCTATCCCGCACGGCTGGCAAAACCCAGTAGAAAACTGCTCATTCCAAACGCCGCTTGGTTACAAGATAGGACGGTTTTACCGGGCATCATCTTTGCGGAGAAAGGTGATCGGCCTTATTTTCAACGACGTTCGAAGGTAAGAGGGGTGAACTTTGACGTGCTCTTTCATCGATGGGAATGGCGGTTCGGGTAGTAACGGGCTGATCCAGGAGCAGTTGGGCGCAACGGTTTCGCCAAACGCTACGCATACAAGCGCACCGCAACAATGGGCTCCAAAGAAAACGCAAGGCAAGGATCTACGATTTGGAGCGCTAACTGAACGGGAAAGAGGAGAGATTCAGCGATTAAACTCGAAACTCGATGCAATGGGAATTCTGCTCAATACAAAAGAAAAACAAATACGGCGCTCCAAGCGGCGCCGCAAACTTCGGATCTACCTCCCTGATACCAACAAACCACGGCAGTAATGAGACCTACGATAATAGGACCAATCAATGGCCAAGCGGCTAGACTGGCCTTTTCTCAGAGCGAAATGTCTACTCTGTGGCCACCTGAATTGTCCGGAATGTCGAGAGGTGTCGTTTTCTATCTTGGCGTGTTGCAAATGCCGAGCAAGAGCCATTAAGCGCCTGCAGGCCCTCCAGGAGCCGCAAAACAAAGAGGATGATAAAGGGTGATGACTCCTCCGGCCTAGCCACTACTAAAGAAGCTTGGCACGGATTACGGACCTAGAAAGTTTTTGTCTCTAGCTTTGTTCTTTAATCCCTGCACTGAACGAGGCAGTGACACCTTCACGCCATGAACTTGTTGATAGGCTCAGGGCCCTCCGCCTCGATGACAATTGCAGCATCATGCGGTCCACCTGGCGTATAGAAAATGTCTTTGACTTGGACGCCTAGTTTCGTCGCCTCGGCTTTGGACGCCTCGGCTCTATCCGGCGAGTCTTTGATCGCGCGTCGGCCTTGATCTGTATAGTCCACTAAAATAACTCCCTTAACCATAAGGCACGCCGAGATTATAAAAAAGATCCGATACCTTATGGAACGATTCAAGGCACGGGCAATGAGGGTCAGCCTGAGTTCAACCCAAGGAAATTTTTCAGCCTGAGGTACGTGTACCGATTATCTGGAAGTGAAAACACCTTGAACGTCTTGAACCGCCCGCTTGAACACATTGAACCTTGAACTATTGAACGTTGAACCACCCGCTGGCTTCGGAACGCGGTTGCAAGTGTGATCGAATAGGCGAGAAGAATAAGTCTACACTCTCCTCCCCAATCAAAACATTTTTCTCCTGGTGAACATCCCGGTGGACGAAACAAAACCAATCTCAGTGTTTTGGGTGGAAACGCTGTCATCGATCAAATCACGGTTTCCTAATTTGTCATAGCCTCGCACCCTGGCACTGCCCTTGCTCTGAAAAAATCCGCACGCACAAAACCATGGTCATTGAGCCCTACCGCAAACCATAAGGAGGCTATCTGCATGCTTTTTGTAGTCAGCTATAGGAAAAAACATGCCAGCTCCAAATCGCGAAAAAGTTTCTTTGCCGAACACAACGAGCAGCCGTCACAAGAGCAGATCCAAGCGCTAGTAAGCAGCGTAAGTCGAGGCAATTTTGCAGAAAACACTATTGCGCTTCAGAAATGCCCGGGATTTGATACCGACGAGCTGATTAAAGCAGGCATTACGGTGGTTCGCTTTGAACCTGAAGCGCAGCTCGATGGAACTGGCACCGCTCACGAGGCACCCACTTCTCGATTCGAAACACGATAATTCGCGCCTTCATCCGGTATAACCCGGAGATCGGACGCCGCTACGTCCAATCACAACTCGAAACGATTGCCGCGACGTCCCGGTAAATCCTATGACGCCGCCGAACAACAGAATCTCCTGGAACACTTTGAATTTTGAACCTTGAACTTGGAACACCCCGGCTTTGAACCTTGAACTATTGAACGTTGAACGCCCCGCTCGCTTTGAACCGCTTGAACGTCTTGAACTGCTGAACGATTTGAACCGTATATCCGCAAGCGGTCCATCGTCGCCGACTCTCATTCAACTATCACTTTAAACACCGCCCTGGCATTGTCCTCAAAGATCTTCTTGCGATCCGCCGCGCTCAAGCCACTCGATGTTCTCGATCATTGGTTTTACGTTGTCCATGGAACGGCCCGTTGCCGGATCGACGGAAGGTCCCACGCCCGGGCACTCGGTGCCGAATAGGCAGCGGTCAACGCCGACGGTCTTGATCAGGAGACGCAACACATCTTCGGTATGGAGCACGGTATCGTAGTAGAGTCTGCGCATGCCGTCCGTAAATCGTCCGCCGGTCCCGCGCCGCAGTGACAGCGCTTCAAAACGGCCCAGCTGATAGGGAATTGTTGAACGAGGTACAGGCTCATGCACAAATGAAATAAACTCCTGTTTCGCCGCTTCGGCGGTCTTTACGGCTCGCCTGTAGCCCTCCCCGGCTGTTGTCCGTGCCTCCTCGGTCAAGCAATAGTCAAACGCTTCCTCCAATCGTGTAAATTAGGATCAGAGAAATCAGAGAGCTATTTTTTTCTTGACGAAAATCGTACCAGGCAGTAAGCTGTCGCAAGTTTTCATTGAAGTTAAGAATCCCTCATGGCCCGGCCACCCCGCATTCTTTACCGAAAACGATTACCGGTTCTTCTTGGATTGCCTTCGGCAGGCGAAGCTGAAGTGCGTTTGCAGGATTTGCGCCTACGTTCCGATGACTAATCACTTCCACCTGCTGGTGAAGCCCTCACAGGCTGGTGATTTAGGTAGATGCAAAGCGTGGGGCGAAGGTATGTTCGGTATATCAAATGAGACCTACCACCGATCGGGAACCGCTATATGAGTTGAACCCGGTTAGAGCCGGCTTAGTAAAACCGTCCAAGAGAGTATCGGTGGAGTAGTTATGAGCACAGGGCGATGGGTCGATTCGATCGTCTGTTGGATGAAGATCCATGGTAATGCCGGGTTAGCGATAGATGAGTCGAGTATTAGGGTGCCCTGACCCCACTGACCCCAATTATGTTTTTAATGATGTTCAGATCATGGCAGAGCGGGAGCAGTTTGCACAGGAGGCTGCGTAGCTGCAGGGAACGGTGGGCAAAGCATGATCTCTGTAAAGCCGGGCGGCCATGGGCAGAGGATG
>JAHKKJ010000437.1 GCA_020027655.1 Deltaproteobacteria bacterium
AGCTCGCCCTTGGTGAAGGCTCTAACGGCGTCCAGCAATGCCGTGCTCTGGATTTTCGGTGGCAAAGAAGGCGAAGGAGCCAGCTTTATCTCAGTCGATGAAGTGAAGTTTCTGATTCGGGAAGGGGCGGCCAAGGGAATCTTCAACGAAATGGAGAAGGAACTGATCCACAGCGTCTTCGAATTTGCCGACACGCCGGTGAAAGCCGTAATGGTGCCGCGTACCGAAATCCATGCCCTCGAAGTCCACGCCTCCCTGGCGGAAGTCGCGCAAAGCTTTGTTGAGAGCGGCTTTTCTCGGATTCCAGTATATGAGGGAGAACTGGACCGTATCATCGGCATTCTCTACAACAAGGACGTCTTCAAGGCCCTGCAGGAAAAAACCGACTTTAACATTCGCGATCATCTCCATCCGGCGCTCTTCGTTCCCAGTTCGCTGCGCATCAGCGAGCTGCTCAAGCAACTGCAGCGGCGCCGCCTCGCCATGGCTTTGGTGGTTAACGAATTCGGTGAAGTGGAGGGTCTAGCGACCCTAGAAGATCTGCTGGAAGAGATCGTCGGAGAAATTCGCGATGAATACGACCGGGAAGAGCGGGGCCCAGTGGAGCGCCTCCCGGACGGCTCCATGGTCATTCAAGGCTCCGCTCTGCTAAAAGATCTGAAGTCCGATTTCAATCTACCCTTCGAGGAGTCACCGGATTATCACACCTTGGCGGGCTTTGTTTTGGCAAAGCTTCAGCGCATCCCCCGCGCCGGGGAAAGAGTTGAGTACAACGGTTACCGGCTAACGATTGTCGATATGGAGGGAAGACGGATCGTAAAGATCAAGCTGGAGGAAACCAAGAACCCGTAGCCGCAGCCGGCGCCCCCAATTCAGCACAAGCCGGCGAGTCTAATAGCAACGAATTTCCACTTCATTCCCGTCGGGGTCGAGAAAATAAACCGAGGTCGCTCTGCCACGCGCACCCCAGCGTGAGACGGGCCCTTCACGGACAGTAATTCCGTGTTGCGCCAGATAATCAACAATCCCCGAAAAGTCCTGTCGCTCCACCACCATGCAAAAGTGATTGAGGTTTCCCTGTCGCTTCTCTGTCTGGTTGCCTGCATTCTCAACGCCTCGAGTCGGAAACAAGTCGATAATCGTGTCGCCGTTGATTCGCACGGAAGGAAATCCCACCTTCCCTGCTTTGAACTCATCAAGGCGCTCCGCCTGCAAACCCAGCACGTCGGTGTAAAACTTGAGCGAACGTTGGATATCACCGACATTGAGAACGATGTGGTCCAACTCTGTGACTTTGATTCTCTCCATTTTGGCCCCCTTTCGTTCAGCAAGAAAACTACGTCGTCGGATTGTTGCCGATGGCCTTCATCTCTTTCAGTAACGCCTGGATTTCCTGAGGCGTACCCACGGTGATGCGAAGACAGTCCTGTAGACCCGCTACGTCAAAATAACGCACCAAGATCTTCTGACTTTTTAGTCTCTCGTAGAGCCTTTTCAGATTCTGTTCTTTCTTTCGCGCCATGACGAAATTAGCATGCGACGGATAAACGTAAAAGCCCATCTTCCTGAGTCCGGCACTGAGCTGCCTGCGGCTTTGCTGGATCCGTCTGATATTGCGCGTCATCCAAGGCATATCCTGCAAGGCGGCCGTGGCCGCCACCAGGCTCAAGCGATTCAAATTGTACGAGTCCTTCACTTTCATCATACCGGAGATGATTTCCTCGGATGCAAAAGCGAGCCCGATGCGCATCCCGGCAAGTGAAAATGACTTGGAAAATGTGCGCAACACGATGAGATTGGGCAATCGGCCAATCAACGGCAAGCTCGATGCTCCCTCACTCTCGGCAAAGTCAACGTAGGCTTCATCAATTACGAGGATGCCCGACACCGCGCGCGCAAGTCGCTCAATGTCCTGGAGCGAAACGACAGTTCCCGAAGGGGAATTAGGGTTACACAATAAAGTAAGCGCTGCATTTTGCGCTACCAATGCTTCCGGAAGAGAAAAATCCGCCGGATAATCCACGGAGATCCTCTCTCCTTGCTGGATGGCGATCAAGGTATCGTAGAGAGAATACGTCGGTACAGGAAAAGCCACTCGATCCTCCGGTCCGATAAACGAACGCATAATAATCGAGAGAATTTCATCGGAGCCGTTGCCGGCGAGAATATTTTCCGGTTTGACGCCGTAAACACTCGCTGCAACGGCGCGCAAACTATCCGCCAGCGGCTCCGGATATAAGCGCAACGAGCTATTGATCGCTTTCCGTAATGCCGCGAAAACCCGCGGCGAAGCAGGGTACGGGTTCTCGTTGGTGTTGAGCTTGATGACATTTTCATCGCCGGGTTGCTCGCCGGGAACGTAGCCCGCGAGAGCGGCAATATTCCTTCTAAAATAGGCTGACATGGCGCTGAATTTTAGCCCTAGCCTTGGCCCGTTTCAATTGCACACTCGCCAGCATACGGGAACCAACTTGACCATTTTCCAAAGCAACATTTATCCGTTCTCCAGCTAGTGCTGCAAGACATTTTTGTCCAAAGTTTTTCGATTTTGTCCAGAATTCTACTTTTTCCGATCAAGGCCCTTGCCAGTCTCTGCCCCGAGAACTCTAAATAGTCAATTTCATGGGGATTTGTAATTATTGGGTGGCACGCTTTTAGCACTCGGTCATTCCCTCGTTTCCTCATTGTGCGTGAAAATGGCGACGGCCGGTAACGGTAAAATATTGGGGCCTAGTATGGAGTCTAGCCAGCCCTGCACACATCCTTCCGTTCTTCTGCTGAACGAAATCGAGAATTCTGTTTTTCTGTTACGACCCAATAGGCAAGAACGATGGTGACTGCAAGAGGACTTGATTTTGAATTATTTGAGTGCCGGAGAATAAACTAAGAAAACAATATGATCCAGATAGAACGCGTACCAACTGGCATCCGGGGGCTTGATCCGCTGTTCGAGGGTGGTTTTCCTAAAGGTCGATCTATTCTCGTCACTGGTGAGCCGGGAACGGGTAAGACCATTTTTTCACTGCAGTTCCTTGTTGAAGGGCTGGCCCGCGGAGAAAAGGGGATCTACGTCGCTGCGGATGAAGGCCCCATGGATATTCTCGAACAAGCAGCATCCCTGGGGTGGGATCTGGAAAAGCATATTGAGACGAAGGAATTGGCGATTTTGAATGCCGGTACCTATTTGAGTTCTTTGCCGGGCGCCGGAAAAGATAGACATATAGATGTTCATAAGGCGATCGGTGACCTTGCCGCCTTCGCCAATAGGCTGGAAGCCAAACGGCTGGTATTGGACCCTGCGGGACCGTTCGTTCTGATACGTGACACGACGACTCGGATACAAGATCAGACGCGTCTGCTTATCAAGCTGCTACGTACCACGATGCCGACGACCAATATCCTGACCTCCTACGCCGTGCCGCGTACTGGCGAGCGAAGCATGCATGGCGTCGAAGAATACCTTGTGGCTGGTGCGATTGTTCTCGAGATGATCTGGAAAGAAGGACAGCTGGCCCGCAGTCTCGTCATTGAAAAAATGCGCTGCACAAATGTAAAGCCTGCGCAGTATGATTTCGACATCGTCAAAGAGCGAGGCATCGTTTTCCAACCTATTCCGTAAGCGCGTAAATTCACCTTGTCTCAGGGATTTTAGCTTTTGATTTTTCACCGCTATTTGATTGGAAGCTGAGGCAAAATTTTTCTAATTGGAGAGAACGTTGACTAAACAAACCGCTTCTGAAGCTGTCAAACGCGTCTCAACCGGGATCGCGACTTTGGATTCTCTACTACAGGGAGGTTTTCTGCCGGGCCGTTCCTATCTCGTGACCGGCGACGCTGGTACCGGAAAGACCACCGCCTGCATGCAATTCTTGAAAAGCGGCCTCGAGCAGGAGGAAAAAGCGGTTTATGTGACAGTGGACGAACGCCCCGGAGAAATTTTGCAAGCGGCCGATTCCCTGGGCTGGGACCTACAGCAATACGTGCAAGCAAAGAGCTTCGCTATTTTGGACGCCTCCCCTTATTTCAGCGGTCGAGCCGCAACCGTAGGGGACAAGGGTGTGGATCTGCAAAAGATTGTATCGGATCTCGCGATCTACGCAAAGAAGTTGGAGGCGACACGACTGGTTATTGACCCTGTCACGCCCTTAATCTTATCCGGTGATTCACCGACGCGCGTGCAAGAACACGCTAGAATGTTGATTCACTTGGTGCAATCCAGTCTTGCGACGACAAACCTCATCACCTCACACCTGCCGCCGCGAGCAAACTACGATCTCACCAATGGGATTGAAGAGTTTCTTGCCGCGGGCGTCCTAGTCCTGAAGGTGACCCGAGACAACGACCGGCCCGTGCGAACCCTGAGTGTGAAGAAAATGCGCGGCACTGCAAACCTGGTTTCCAGGGACTCGAATTTTTCCAGCTTCCCAAGGAATAGCGGTAGCATTTCGAACCCTCTCGCTCGGTATCACCACTGCCACAAAACTTCCGCCGGCTTCCTTGACAGCCGCGGAAACGATGCTTAACTTTTGGGCAGTCGTGAGGAAATAGCCATGCGTCTTGATAAACTAACTACCAAATCACAGGAAGCGTTGCAGCAAGCTCAGTCGCTAGCTGAAAAACGAAACCATCAAGCCATCGATGTAGATCACCTCCTTTTTGCCTTGTTAGGCCAGAAAGAAGGTGTGGTTTTGTCGCTCTTACAAAAGCTCGGTGCGCCCACAAGCTCGCTCACGGAGCGGCTGCAAAAGGCACTCGACCGCGTGCCGCAAGTTACCGGGTCCACCGGTCAAGCTTTCATCACCCCACGTCTAAAGAAAACCATCGAAAATGCGGAAGCCGAGGCCGAGGCACTCAAGGATGATTACGTTTCAGCGGAGCATTTGCTTCTCGCGATGCTCCAGGACAGCGGTGAAACCGGCAAGATCCTTAAAGAGCTCGGAGTCTCGCGAGATAAGATCTTGAACGCGCTGGTGAGCATTCGCGGCGCGCAACGCATTACCGATCCGAACCCTGAGGAAAAATATCAGGCTCTAGAAAAATACAGTCGTGACCTGACGGATCTGGCCCGCAAGGGAAAATTGGATCCGGTCATCGGACGCGACGATGAGATTCGTCGGGTGATCCAGGTGCTGTCACGGCGAACCAAAAACAATCCGGTGCTGATCGGCGAACCCGGTGTGGGGAAAACCGCCATTGTCGAGGGGCTCGCGCTCCGAATCGTCAACGGCGACGTGCCCGAGGGATTGAAAGAAAAAAGACTCGTGGCGCTCGATCTAGGCGCGCTAGTGGCCGGCGCCAAATTCCGCGGTGAATTCGAAGACCGTCTGAAAGCGGTTTTGAAGGAAGTCACCGAGGCCAGCGGACAGATCATCCTCTTTATCGACGAACTCCACACACTGGTAGGCGCCGGAGCGGCCGAAGGCGCAATGGACGCCTCGAATATGTTGAAACCGGCCCTCGCCCGCGGCGAGCTTCGGTGTGTCGGAGCCACCACCCTCGATGAATATCGCAAGCGCGTCGAGAAAGACCCGGCCCTGGAACGCCGGTTCCAGCCGATCTACGTCGGCGAGCCTTCCGTTGAAGATACTATTGCGATCTTGCGAGGTCTCAAGGAAAGGTACGAAGTCCACCACGGCGTTCGCATCACCGACGGTGCCATTATCGCCGCGGCCACCCTGTCCCATCGCTACATCAGTGATCGTTTCTTACCGGATAAAGCCATCGATCTAATTGACGAGGCGGCATCGCGGCTAAGAATCGAAATCGACAGCATGCCCATCGAGATCGATGAGGTGGATCGGAAGATTCTGCAATTGGAGATCGAGAAGCAGGCTCTCAAACGAGAGGAAGACAAGGCGTCCAAAGTGCGAGCGCTGCAGGACAAAGGGCGGAAGGTCGGGATGGTGGGGGATGGAGTCAACGATGCGCCGGCGCTGGCGACGGCGGACATCGGCATCGCGATCGGTGCCGGCACGGACGTAGCAGTGGAGGCGGGACACATCGTCCTGGTGCGCTCGGATCCGCGAGATATTCCGAGGATCGTCACGCTGTCTCGCGCGACCTACCGCAAGATGGTGCAGAACCTGTGGTGGGCGGCAGGCTACAACATCGTGGCGATTCCACTGGCCGCAGGCGTGCTGGCGGCACGGGGGATCTTGCTCACGCCCGCGCTCGGGGCCGTGCTGATGTCCGCCAGCACGGTGATCGTGGCGATCAACGCCCAATTCCTGAAGAGGACCAAGCTGTGACTGACGGCAATGGGCGTATGCGTCTCGCCTGGGGGATTGGGGCCTGGAGCCTCGGGGTTAGAGACTGTCGCGTCGGAGTGGCAGGCAGCCACAACGACCGCCAGCAGTATGATGCGCAAGCACCGCCCGACGTTCACGGCTACGATCAGATCTGAGGAGGGTCGGCGGCGCGCCTGTCACTGCACCACCACGGAGCCGGACATCGAGAGTCCGTGGACCGTGCAGTGATAAGCGTACGTGCCTGCTGCGCTGAACTGTCGCTGATACTGGCCGTTCTCTTGGGTGGCGGAGGCCGGGCCGTCGTCGAAGGTAACGTCGTGGAGATTGCGGGCGCCCCACACCCACGTCACCGTCCCGCCGGTGACGACGCTGAATTGCTGCGGGGTGAAGCGATTGTCCTCGACGGCGACGTTTCTGGCGCTCGCGTCCGGGCCCGTGTGCTCGCTGCAGGCCGCGAGCAGGGC
>JAHKKJ010000438.1 GCA_020027655.1 Deltaproteobacteria bacterium
ATTTGCCGTCGTCAGCCTCGCGTCGGCTTTTTGCATGTTCCTAGCGAAACCGCCTGCCAGAAGGAAATTGGAATAACGGAGTAGTGGAATAGTGGAATAATGGTGCTTGACAATTCCGGGGGAGAAAGGGGATAGATAGCGGCGCGCGCCCTTTGGTTCCTGCTACCCAGAGGGGCGATAGAATTATGAGCAAGATCGCTATCCGGTCACCGAGGGTGATGGCCATATCACCGAACGAACCAGAGAAATTTCGGTTTAACCGAGGCGGGACCGCGCTTCTTCACTTTTGTCTAATTGCATAAATCAAAAGGAGGAAAAGGATGAAATCTAGAGATGTAAAATCTTTCATCGCGACAGCGTTAGCGTTGACGCTCATTTTGATTCTTCAGCCTTGGCTTTTGGGCGGTTCGGCTGATGCCAAGATTGATTGCGGTCCAGTGACCAACAAGAGCAACGATCTCCCGCGAATAGCGGCTATAGGCACGAATCCGGCAGGGACGGGGGCTCATGCCATTGCCGCCTCGCTGGCGGCGATCGGAAGCAAGGCCACGCCGATATCCGTCAGAGTCCAGCCCTATAATGGTCCTAATGCATGGATGCCGCTGCTGCAAAACGGCGAGCTTGAATTCGGCATTATGAATATCCTTGACGCCTCTATGGCCATGGCCGGAACCGGCAATTACGAGAAACCTTTTCCCAGCGTTCGTGTCGTTTCGGGGGGCGTGTTTCCCTTTACAGCTGGAATTTTGGTCCGAGATAAGTCCGATATCAAGCAATTCACCGATCTTAAGGGTAAACGGCTCGCCTGGGACTTTGGCGGGCACGCGATCAACCAGACCTGGGTTGAAGCTATGTTGGAGGCCAGCGGAGTGAAGCCGGCCGATGTGGTGCAGGTGCGGGTATCGAATCTTAACGACGGTGTGAGGGGTGTGGCGGACGGGAAGGTCGATGCCTCGATTACGGGGATCGGCATTGCTCTAGTCGAGGAAGTCAACGCTACGGAGCCGATTCGGTACTTGAGTCTACCGAACACGGACGGCGCGAAGGGCGTGCTCGCAAGGTACGGAGCCTCGGTCGTCAAGCAATCCCAGGTGACGGGCGTTAAAGGCGATACCTACGTCATCGGATATCCGCTTCACTTGGTAGGCTCAACTAAGGTGAGCGAGAAAACCGTTTACACGCTGGTCAAGGCGTGGTGGGAAAACATCGCGGAGCTCCAAACCAAACACCCGCTTTTCAAGCAGTGGACGAAAGAGACCCAGGCGATCACCAATTACACCGTCCCCTATCATTCGGGAGCCATTAACTTCTACAAGGAGATGAAGTTATGGACGGCCAAGCACGAAGCCCGTCAAAAGGAGATATGCCAGTAGACGAGTCAAGGACACGGAAGCGGCTCGATATCTTGGAGCGCTCCATTTTTTTCGCGAATCAATCATATGGATGAGGTTCTCCTATCTGAAGAAATCATTCGTTCGCGGAAGCTAAAAGGTTCCGTCGCACAAGTTAGTCGTGCTCTTTTAATATCTATTCCCCTCCTTGGGGTTATCTTTCTTCTCGACGTCCCCCACAAGCTAGGCTGGTTGATTTTTCCAGAGCAATACCTGGGGCTGTTTCTGTCATTGACTCTCTGCGCCACGTTTCTCGTCGTTCCTGAAGGCGTTTCAGGTCATCGCGATCGCGTCCCTTGGCATGATTTCCTCGCTGCGGCCGGCGGGCTGGCGGTAGGGCTTTTCGTTTTTATAAACTACCCTCGGTTCGCAAACTCTCTGGGAGAAATTTATCCGGACCGGGTCATCATGGGTTGCCTCGCGGTGCTCCTTCTGAGCGAAGCAACCCGGCGCCTGACAGGCTGGTCGCTGGCTATTATTGCCGCGATTTTTTTGTTCTATGCCCTCTTTGCCTATCTTTTCCCTGGACCTTTCTACGGTCGCGGTTGGTCGATCAATCGAATCGCGACTTATCTTTACTTGGACCGCAACGGCATCTTCGGCCAGTCTTTAGAAGTAGCTTCCGGCATTGTCTTAATCTTCATTTTGTTCGGGCAGACACTTTACGCCGTCGGCGGCGCGGCTTTTTTGACTGACTTTTCTCTTGTATTGATGGGCCGGTTTCGCGGCGGACCGGCTAAAATGGCGATTGTCTCGTCAAGCCTGTTCGGCACTATCAGCGGAAGCGCGGTGGCCAATGTAGTCGTCGACGGCACGATGACCATTCCGATGATGAAGAAATCAGGGTATCCGCCGGCTGTAGCCGCTGCGGTGGAGGCGACGGCGTCAACCGGTGGCCAGATCATGCCACCCGTCATGGGCGCGGCGGCCTTTCTGATTGCTGAATATCTCCAGATCCCCTACACCGAAGTCGCTCTCAGGGCCCTGGTGCCTGCCGTGCTTTTTTATCTGGCGCTTTTCGTTCAGGTCGATTTGCTAGCCGGTCGGCAAGGCCTGCGGGGTGTTCCAAGAGATGAACTGCCACGCCTCGGTAATGTGATGCGGCGGTCGGCAGGTTTTCTCGTGCCTCTGACCGTACTTGTCACCTTTCTCTTTGTCATCCCTCGAAGAGCGGAGGTAGCGGGTTTACTGGCGACGGCTGCCTCTCTGGTTGTTGGTCTACTCACCCCCGGTATAAGACTTGGCCCGCGACAACTCCTCGATATGCTGGCTGATACGGGTCGCGCGCTGCTGGATATTGCCGTGATCACCGGGCTTGCCGGAGTGGTGATTGGCATCCTTTCGCTTACGAGCCTAGATTTCTCTCTGACGTTTACTCTTTTGAACGTCGCTCAATCGAGTATCATTTTATTGCTGGTTCTCACGGCTATGGTAAATATGGTTCTTGGCCTAAGCTTGCCGACGACTGCCGTGTACATCCTTTTGGCCGTTCTGGTCGGTCCGGCTCTGACTCAGGCAGGCATTGTGCCCATCGCGGCTCACCTGTTCATTTTTTACTTTGGCATGCTGAGCACGATCACACCGCCCGTCTGCCTGGCCGCATTCACGGCAGCCTCGCTCGCGAAAGCTGATCCGATGAAGACCGGCTGGGAGAGCATGAGGCTGGCTATTTTGGCCTATATTGTTCCCTTCATTTTTGCTTTGTCGCCGACTTTGCTGCTGATCGGCCACTGGTCTGAAGTGACGCTCTCTATCGTCACCGCCGTCATCGGCGCAGCTTTGCTTGGGGTTGGGTTGGTCGGTTATCTATTCCGCCCGGTCGGTGGCCTGCGGCGGATCTTGTTTCTTCTCGCCGCCATCGGCTTGTTAATTCCGGTTGTTAACACCGGCAAGTATGCCGCGCTTACCTGGGCCAGCAACGGCATCGGACTCGCGTTGGCGATCTTACTCGTATTGACGGAATGGTTGGCGCGCTCGTCTCGCACCCGCGCACCGACCGCTGTCGTAGGGGCTGACGGCTAGATCAGCTCCTGTATTCGAGATATCGCAATGTTGAAAGAAATCGATCAGAGCGGTCTTATCGATCAGCTCTAAGAAGTAAGAATGGTTGGCTAATCAAGACCAGTTAAACGGATGGCTACGCCGGAGGTTATCACCTTACGCGCAGGCTTCCGTCTACGCATGTGACCGCGTAACCGCCGATCTGGATCGACTTTCCATCGATGCGCACGGCGACTCGACCATCGCGGCCGACTTGCGTCCCCTGGCGCGCGGCGTACTCAGTGCCGTACTGCTCTACTATGCCCGAATGAATCAAGAACGCTGCGACGCTGGCATTGCCGCTGCCGCAGACGGGATCTTCCGGTACGCCCAGTGCAGGAGCGAAGGAACGAACATGGAGCGCGGAATGGCCATCATTCGACCGGCCGAAAACCGTCACGCCAACCGCTTGAGTTTCAGTGCTCACCTCTAAGAGCGTGTCGAGATCCGGTTTGAGTGTCGCAACCACGCCGGCATCGCCCATGTTCGCGACCAGCCACACGACGCCAACGTCCACCCGCAAAGGAGGATTACTCGAATCACAAGCCGCACCCAACCCGGTAGTGAGCAATCGATTGGTGTTTTCAGTGAGCAGGCTGACCTTTGGCTTCGGTGCTTGAACTAGAATTAGTTTGCCGATCTCTGTTTCCTCGATGGTTAATTCGATCAAGCCCGCAAGGCATTCCTGGTGAAGTTTCCCACTGCGTGGCGCGGCGAAACCACTTTCCATCACCGCATGGGCGCTGCCCACGGTCGGATGGCCTGCGAACGGCAGCTCTTGTTTGGGTGTAAAAATACGCAAGTGATAGTCGGCTCGCTCGGACGACGGCGGGAGCACAAAGGTTGTTTCTGATAGGTTGGTCCAGGCCGCGATGCGCTGCATTTCTTCCGTTACCAGCCCTTCCGCCCCGATAGCGACTGCCACCGGGTTTCCCAAGAACGGCTTCTGCGTGAAGACATCGACTTGCTTGAAGGGAAGGGTTTGCATGCTTGTCACCTAAGGATGGCGGTTCGGAAAAGGAGCTTGGGCGTTGATGGTCCAGGCGCTGTTGTGCTTGGTGAAGCCGATTTTGGAATAATAGTCGACGGCTTTCGGCGCGGCCAGCAAGACGAGCATCGACCTCGGTCCCATTTTCTCTCTGGTCTTTTGAACCAATTGAATGCCGATGCCTTTCCGCTGGTGCGATACCCTCACCGCAAGGTCGGACAGGTAACCTACGTA
>JAHKKJ010000439.1 GCA_020027655.1 Deltaproteobacteria bacterium
TGAGCAACTGGTCAAGCGAAACCATCGTAACGCCCAGGTGATCCACGGCCTCCTGTTTCACGTAAGGATCGTAACCGAGAATCTTCATACCCCAACCGCCGAGCCGCTTGGCGACGTTCTGGCCGATGCGGCCAACGCCCACAATACCGACCGTCCTGCCGATCATCAAGGTGCCCCGGTTTTCCAGCTCTTTCCAACCGCCGTTACGAAAGAACGTTTCGTTGAACTTGAGTCGCTTGAACAACGCAACCATGAACCCCATGGTCGCCTCGGCCACGCCCAAGTAGTTCTCCGGCGTTGGGCTGTTGCAGCATAGGATGCCCAGGTCCGTGGCCGCCTCGACATCTACCGTCTCGATACCGATGCTCGACTTCACTACCGCTTGGAGATCCGGACAGGAATCCAAGATCTCGCCGCCGATAACATCCCGCCCAGAGGGATAGACGATGGGGCAGTCGCCGATGAGCTGGACCAGTTCCTTGCGCTCGTAGCGAAAAGTACGAAAGTCATCCTGAGGTTTTCCCAATACCAACTCGCAACCGGCGCTGCGCAGGATATCTTCGGCGATTTTCACCCGCATCGGGCCGGTAAAACAGACCTTGCGTTTCGCGCCCATGGTCCCCTCATTGCAGGTTGTAGAGTTTCTTGGCGCTTTCCGCCAAAAGCCATTTCTTGGCCTCTTCGTCCAGATCTTCCCGCCGGGTGAGATGTTCGATGTTTTCCGGAAATTCCGTGTCCCAGTGGGGATAGTCCGAAGCGTAATAGATGACTTTGTGCGACAAAAGATTTGCCGTGGCGCCAATTAATGGTTCGTAGTCTTCCGCATGAAAATAGATCCGCCCCTCTTTGAAATAATCGCTGGGTTTCTTCGTGCAATTGGGCGCTTCGATTTTGCCGCGCTTTTCCCACTCCTCATTCATGCGCCCGAACCAATAGGGCGCCCAACTGCAGCCCGCTTCCATGTAGGCGACGCGCAGCTTGGGAAACCGGTCGAACACGCCGCGAAACATCATGCTCGTGCATTGGAGCATTTGGGCAAAAGAATGGGACAGGGTGTGCACTTCGATAAACTGGTCGAACAGATCGCCGGCGAAATAATGCGGGCCGCGCACCGTAGCGTGGACGCCGACCATGCAGTCTAATTTTTCCGCTTCTTCGTAGATCGGCCAAAAACTTTCATGGCCCAAAGGGAGCCGTAATCCCACGGCGGGTAGCATCAGGCCGACAAGCTTCAGCTCTTTCACCGCCCGGCGCAGCTCCTTGACCGCTTCCGGCACGTCCTGAAAAGGAACCAGCGCCACAGCTTTGAGCCGCGGGCTGACCTTTTGAAATTCCTCTGCCACGAAGTCGTTCCAAGCTTTGGAGTACGCCACCGCCACATCCGGCTCCCGAATCCAACCTACGCTGAGGCCGTTGGTCGGATACAACACCGCAGTCGACACGCCACCCCTGTCCATGGCGTCGAGCCAGCTCTTGGCATCCTTTGCCCGAGTACCCAGCGTTCCGCCCAGAGAACGATCCCAACTATCCCTCGGCGTAAGCGTCGCCGCTCGTTTTACGTAGCGCGAGTCCATGTATTGTTTTAGTTGGTTATCCTCTTCCGTGATGTGACCGTCTGCATCGATAACTTCAAAATGATTTGCCATGGCCGACTCCTTTCGATTTTTGTCCTTGTCATTCGTCTACGCCTCAAAGGAGTAGCGTGTCAAGAGAGAATTATGCTAGGAAATGACAGGATCGTTTCCTGTTTAGCCATCGCGGAAAGGCCGTTTTTGGGACTCAACGGGAAAGTGGCGCGGGCGATGGAGAGGTGAGTCTATGAAAAGATCATGTACCTTGGCATTTCTGTTGGCCTGGGTGTTGTGGACCCGAACTCAGGGACCAACCACGGATGGCTGGACGGGCGTCAGCGGATTCCAAAATCAGGAAAAATGTCTGGCCAACATGAAAGAGAAGTTGGATATATGGCGTCAGTTCAAGGATGCGAAATTTGCCGGGAACGCAGTGACCTTTACAGAAAATAAGACCACCATGACCTACTATTGCTTGCCTGATTCAGAGGATCCGCGCCGCAAGCCTCCTGCTAAACGACCGAGTGGGCCAGAGCAGCAGGAGCCGCCGTCGAAGTAGAGCGCAATCTCACCGGCAGATATTCTGTTGTCATTCCGGGGAGGATTTAGCTTGGCAGATACGGGGAATGAAATGAGCTCGGGAGAACCTTGATGAAGACGTTGTCACGATGCTTTATGGTGCTTGAACATTCGCTTCACTTTCTTCACCTATGCTGCACCAAACGAGCGGTCAGTGTTCGCCCTTCGACGGGCTCAGGACGAACGGGTAAGTGCTTGAAGTTTGGATCATGCAAAACCGTTCGTGGTGAGGCTCTCGAACCATGAACGGTTTTGCCACACCGTCTCTGTAGCCGAGCGGTGGGTTTTACTCATCTGGCGAAGGCCGTGAAATCTTCGTAACGGAGTTGTGCAAGGGGATAATTCAAAGCGCTTTGGGTCATTCCCAGCTGGACGCACATCTCAGCAAATCGAATACCGATGGCTTTCGTGTTCAGGACCGGGACGCCCACTTCTCGTTCTAAGTCCTTAGGCGATACCAGGGTTGGAAAAACCGCGCCACCGAGAGGAATGATGCACCCCGCGCCGCTCGTTTTGATGGTGGCGCGCATCACTTCAGTGGCACGGGCAAATATGTCGTCTATCCGCTTCTCCGCGGTTTCGTCATAGAGGCCTACTGCAGCAATATCTTTAACAAAGCCTTGCATGCCGTAGGAGTGAACAATCTGCCATACGTATGCGATGTGCTCTTCGAGAGGCACGATGATCGCGATCGAGTGAGAAAGAACCATGGCCATGTGAAGTGCCGTGCGAAATACGCCAATGACCGGGATACGCACTGTCTGACGAGCCGCTTCTACGCCCGGATCAAATGTATTGCTCTGAACCACGGCATCGTAACCGTTGTTCTCGGCCCAAACGATCTTCCGAATAATCGCCGGGGTTTGCAGCACGTGGTAAATTCCGGGGACTTCGTTTCGCGCGCCGAGATCTAGCGAAAGCCTGGCTCCGGGGTAGTCATCCGGGAAGCACAACTCGACCTGAGTACCCGCGGCGGCGTAACCGTCGAGTTGGGCTTGGATCTTGGCATATCTTTCCTTGGCCTTGGGGTTCTCCGGCAGATGGCTGAGGAACATGATCCGCATCCTTTATTCCCCTTTCTTTGGTTCGCCGCGTGAACCTTGTGAGTTCCTTTACCGTGGCGGGCATCGCTCCAGCCACCAGCGGGCGATCTCATCGCGGCCCGCAAACCAAACCTTCGGCAAGCCTTTCGCATACTCGATGAAGCGCGCCACAGCCATCGCTCGCCCTGGACGGCCCGACACACGGGAGTGCAACCCGATTGATAACATTTTAGGATGGGTTGTGCCTTCCTTGTAGAGCATGTCAAAGCTGTCCTTCAAATAGCTGAAGAATTGGTCTCCATTGCTCCAACCGCCGCGCCAGTATTTGCCGTCATTGCTGTCAAAAGCGTAGGGCACCACCAGCCAGGGTTTTCCCTTCACATCCGTGTAGTAGGGCAGATCGTCGTTGATGCCGTCGCAGTCGTACAGAAAGCCCTCTTCCGCCAGAATCTCTCGCGTACTGAGGCTAGGCCCGGATTTTGTAAACCAGCCCAGGGGCCTGCGACCGGTGGTTTTCTCGATGGAGGCCACGGCTCTGTGAATGCTCTCCTTTTCGCTATCGCGGTCAAGCTGCCATTGTTCCACCCAACGCAACCCGTGCCCGCAAACGTCGTGGCCCCGGGCAACAATCTCGCGACCGAGGGGCGGGTTTTGTTCCAACGCCATGGCACAGGCGAAGAAGGTTGCTTTGACTTCGTACTGCTCGAACAGGCGCAATAGTCGCCATACTCCTGCTCGCCCGCCGTATTCCCACTGGGACTCGGTCTGAAGACTACGCGCCTCAGGCGGCTTGCGAGATGGTATTTCCCCATTGGTCTCGTGTCTCTTATCTCCGTACACCGGCGTGAGCTCAGAACCCTCCTCATAGTTGACGACCAGGGAGACGGCGATTTGGCCGCCGCCAGGCCATTCCACCCGGGGCAAATCTTTTCCATAACCAACAAGGTCACGTTTCATCGCTCTTCCTCCCTAATTTGCATGGAGAGTGGGTAGGGTCGTTGCTTGACATTACACACAGATCTTTGTTGCTTCACCTTCTAACAGGACCAGGTTCTTGCGCGGTGTCTCATACGCTCAGATCGATCCATCGTACTGAATGCTGGAGCCAGGTCAGCCACCAAGTACTGGACTATGCGAATCCCGTCAGCACGGCAGAGCGTCCTAGCTGTAGTCAAAAGCTCGA
>JAHKKJ010000440.1 GCA_020027655.1 Deltaproteobacteria bacterium
AAACATCTACACCGCCCAATCCACCCTTCATCTGATCGAACCCGGCGACTAAGCCTTCACCGGGCAGCCATCCGGATACCAGGAGTTGGGCTAGCACAAACTTCATCATGACGCCCTGGATAACACGAAGACTACCCACAGACAGATCGTCCCAGCTGAAGGGAGAAAGCTGACGGAATTGCGGCAACATGCTGGGCAGGCGGCAAATAGGACCGGAGAGCACCGTTGGCCAGAAAGCCATATAAAGACAAAACTCGAGTAAAGAAGGGTCCAACTCCTCCTCGAAGTAAATGTCAAATAAATAAGAAAGTCCTTGAAATGTCCAAAAGGACATTCCTACCGGCATGATGATCTGGCGCCCAAGATCATATTGCCATGAACCCGCTGACCCCAACTCTAGCAACTCGGGCAAGTACTTAAAAAAAGCTAGAGGCAGAAGGTTTAGTGCGATACCGATCCACAAGCGCGGCGCGGTCACTTTGCGGCGCAGCGCACAGCCGCAGGTATAATTCATCAGCGAACTGATGATTAAGATGGACAAAAAGCCTATCCCCCAATTAGCATAGAACAGATAACTGGCAGCTAGAAAAAGTATCTGCCGTCCCTTGGTTGACGGCAGACGCCACCCCACCACCGTTAGAAGCAGAACGACAAATGTAGAGCCTACAGTCTGAGTCATTGTAACCCCTCAGCTCCGGCAATACCTCATGAGGATGTGGACACAGCTAGTACTAGTCGTAGACGAGCCAGGAGAGAACCTGAAATCAATAGAAAATTGTGGATTACTTTTCATCAGAAAATCGCGCCTGGATTATGTCCAGTATTCTCTCGGCGATCAATTGGTTCCCGATTGGCGTGACATGGCCTCCGTCAATCCAAATTAGTGAATCGCAATGATCAAAGATATGAACCATCGAGTAGAAGTTCTGATATTTCGAAGATTCCCTCTCGATAGTTTGATAAACAGCTGTATGAAGCTTGTAAAACGCCGCTTCAATTTCCAGCCTATGTTTCATTTCTTGCTCTTCGGGTGTTAGAGGTTTGTTGCCCAGTGAGAGGATGGGCGGCAAAAAAAAGAAGTACTTGAAACCATACTTTTGGGCAAGCGCACTCACAATCTTGTAGTTTCCCATATAATCCTGCACGATCGAATCACTCAACTTTGCGACGTCAATCCCCATGCTCTCGTAAGTGATCAGTTCGCTAGGAGTTGGTTCTTTCTGTTGTGGATTGGCGATCGTCAGTTTGCCCATAAGCATGTCGATCAACGAGTATGCATACGTACTTCTTAGCCGATCTATAAATGTAGATGGCTCCTGGTGCCTCTCGAACCTAGCGGCAATTTGATCAAGGTTCTCAAGAACGCCAGCTCGACCGGATTGGTATGCGGCATAGATGTCACCTCCAATATTATAAAACAGAACTAAATCTGGTATATTGCCGGACCGCAGTTGCATCAGGAGCATAATAACGTCTTGCATTGAAACATAAGCTGACTCAGCAAAATTCATCACACAAACCGGCCCCTGTCTCAGCTTTTCAAGACCCTTCTGCAAGTTGGCGGGTATCGTACCCCAGTTCGGCGACCCCGTTCCCCACATTGAAGATTCGCCAAAGGCAAACACTTTAAAAGATTTGTCGCTGCAGTCCGCGCCGGGCGTCAATCTGACGCTATTCTGATCTATTTCTATGGTTTCGCCTTTGAAAGGAGCTCTCCTCCAACCAACGTAAGGGTAATACCGTTGCGTATTGCTTAGCCGAAACTCATACCAATACCGTTCAGCCCAATCTTGGGAGGAATAGTACGAGACTTTCTCCCTCGGCTTCCCCTCTCCGACTAGCTGTGCAGTTGGTTTTGAAATCACACTCGCACTCTTGAAGACACCTATAGCTGCCAACTCGAAACAAGCGAATACAATAAGGGTGTTCAGCATGAGAATGGCGACCGCTCTATATAAGTACCCCATAAGTACCTCAAAATCGACACCTTGAAAAAATAGAGTGAGAACATTAGACCACCTTGGGGCGCATCATTCGCCGGACCTCCCGCGCACCTGCCGGTGCGGCAGGTGTTAGCTTGCCCGGCCTACTCCCAATATATTCCAAGTTGTTTCATCTGGGTCTCTGTCAAACTCAGGGAAGGCCCCGAGACGGAGAGAAGAGAAACCTGCGCACTCCAGAAGAAGGTGTAATTCCAAAGGAAAGAAGTAGCGCATCAAATGCGTTTCCTCCGTTTCCGACACAATTCGCTTTGCCGACATCTGCCATAGATTGTAGTGTACCGAGCAGAGGTGCCGAGAGGCATCCAGTTGGCCCGATGCGATTCGAAGGATTTTCCCGTCCGCAGTCGGAATGACTCTGGAGCGCTCCGACGGGCGTTGATGGAGCACTGCCGGGCCATACCACACGTCGTAAATGAAAAGAGCCCCTGTGCGCACATGTTGGCGAGCGGTTTTAAGGGCGGCCAATACGTCCTTATTCTCGAGTTGATAGCCGAGAACCGCAAACATCATCAAGGCAGCGTCAAATTCGCTCTCGAGTTTGACACTTCGGATGTCTCCTGCACAATAGGAAAGTTTGGGCTTTGTGGGTGCGTGAGCGAGTTTATTGTGGGCTTGGGCGAGCATGCTCTCCGAGCGTTCTATGCCGACAACTTCGTACCCACGGGACGCCAGAGGGAAGGCGTGGTTACCCGTGCCGCAACCGAGATCGAGAACGCGAGAAATCGGTTTGTCGCTGTACCTGTGGAAGACGTTTTCTATCAAGTCACACTCGGCGGTGTAGTCTTTGTCGAGGTAGAGCAGATCGTAAGCCTGCGCGTATGTGGAGCCAAAGGTTTGATTCATCTGAGCACCTCGCGCACCGCATCGCATACTTTGGTGAGTTGCTCCTCCGTCAAGCTGAGACCCGAAGGAAGATAGAGACCCTGTCGTGCAATCCGTTCCGCCACTGGATAATGTTCATTATGAAAGAGCCCTTGTTTATGAAAAACCGGCTGTTCGTGCATGCCGAGAAAGAAAGGGCGGGTTTCTATCCCGCGCTCTTTAAGCCGAAGGGCAAAACCAACCGCATCCATCCCCGTATCTTCGGAAAGAACCACGCCGTACATCCAATAAACACTTTTGGCCCAGGATTCCTCGTAAGGAAGCTGCAGTTCTGAGATGCCGTCCAATCGGCGGTTATATTCGTGGCCCATCCAGCGCTTGCGCTCGACGATCTGCGCGATTCGCTCCAACTGCGCCACGCCCAAGGCCGCTTGCATATTGGTCAAGCGAAAATTAAATCCCAAGGTTTCATGATAGAAACGTCTCTGAGGTTGAAAACACAAATTTCTCAAAGATCGCACCTTTTCGGCGAGTGCCTCATCATCGGTGAGCACCATCCCTCCCTCGCCGGTGGTGATGAGCTTGTTGGCATAGAAGCTGAAACAACTCAGCGTCCCAAAGCTGCCACACCGTCGCCATGCGGAGCCCTGAGCATCTCTGCCAGAAAGATACTCCGCGCCATGGACTTCCGCCGCATCCTCGATGATGGCAAGCCCGTACTTTTTCGCAAGGCGGCACACGGGATCCATGTCCACCGGATGCCCGTAAATATGCACAGGCATGATGGCGCGCGTGCGTGGCGAAATCTTCGTCTCGATCTGACTTACATCCATACACCAGTTGCGCGGATCACAATCGACAAGCACAGGTATTCCACCATTACACGTGACGGCCAGGGCACAGGAAATAATGGTAAACGTGGGCATAATGACTTCGTCGCCAGGTTTGAGACCGAGGCAAGCGACAGCGACCTGAAGGGCGGTTGTCCCGTTGCTGACGGCGATGCCGTAGCGCTTGCCGCAGTATGCAGCCCAGCGGTCTTCAAACTCGTTGATGAACCTGCCTGCAGAGGATATCCAGCCCGTTTGTAGACACTCATTGACATAGGCGATGTCTTTTTCGCCGAGTAAAGGTTCGTTGACTGGAATCATGATGTTACCTTTCGCGAAATCATGCCAGGACGCCCACTGCTTGCGGTGAGGAGGAATAGTATCCTTGTTAGGGGGTTTGAGGGATAGATTCCGCCAACAGGCTGGTGCGCTAGAACCGTATTTTTTCGTCGATACCGGTATAGGGGCCCTGCTTGACCTCTAGCAGCACGGTGTGCTCTAGCACACGAAAGCCATGGCCCCCACCGACCATGAGCATGATATCGCCTTCGCGCAGCTCCCGGGTAGCGACAAGCTCCCGGTCGTCGTTGTATATATCGATTTCGCAGCGTCCTTGACGCACGACAAGCACTTCGGACGTTCCCACCAGATGTCGTTCCAGGGGGCGATGGATATGGCGCGGGATCACACCGCCGGCGTGATGAACCACAAAGCCGACT
>JAHKKJ010000061.1 GCA_020027655.1 Deltaproteobacteria bacterium
TTGTCGAGGAAGGCGCGCATGAAAGTTCCGTCCTTGAGCTTGGCAAGGATCTTCGGCGCGATGCCGCCGCCGATATAAACACCGCCAGTGGCCTTGCCCCGCAGGGCTAAATTCCCCGCTTCGGCGCCGTAGACCGAAACAAACAAATTAAGCGCCTGTACACAGATGGCGCCGCTCCCGGCTAAACCCTCTTGGGAAATAACAACGCTCGCATCCTCCGCCGCGGATATTTTCTGTTTCAGCCAGTCGGGCTCCTCAAGCCGGACGCTGTCTCGAAGGAAACCGTAAATATTCGCAATCCCGGGTCCGGAAACCACCCGCTCATAACTCACATGACCGAATTTTTTAATTAGATACCGGAGCAGATCGATTTGCCTCTCATCCGTGGGGGCAAAATCACCGTGCCCGCCTTCCGAAGCCGACGGATGATGGTCGCGGCCGTCGTCGTAGAGCGTGGCCTCGCCCAAACCCGTGCCGGCCGCAATCAACACTTTGTTCCCCCGTTGCCCGCTCACCCCTTCGTTGAGAGTGAAAAGCTCGTGAGACTCCAGAGTGAAAATACCGTAGGCCGCCGCCTCTAAATCATTGAGCAAAGCGACGAAGCTCAGTTTGAACGTTTGTGCGATTTTCGCAGCGTTCACCACCCAGGGCAGATTGGGCGTCTTGACTTGGCCGCCCACCACGGGACCGGCAATACCGAAACAAGCGCGGCTGATTGAAACTTGCTGACCCGCGAGAAACGCTTCGACGACAGGTTCAAGACCTCGATACTGCTTGCTAGGAAATGTTTTCTTGAGTTCGGATTTAAGCTTCTCTCCCTGGACCGAAAAAAGCGCGAGGTGGGTCTTGGTCCCACCGATGTCCCCGGCGAGGATGAGCTTGTTGCCAGCCACGGTTTTACGCTCTCTGCTATATACTTTTCGCTCTTCCGGCTTAGACCGGGTAACATTGAACCGGTCACCCTGAGGCTTCGAAGGGTGACACCGCCGAGTTAACCGACCTTTCCGGAGTCCTTCGACAGGCTCAGGACGAACGGATTTTCGTTACTCAACCCACTTCAAACCTGAATAACCAACATTTTAACGCAAACCGACTCACGGGCGACGCCAGCGCCGCCCGTCGCGCTGCAAGAAATCATCTGCCTCTTTCGGCCCCCAGGAGCCGGCTTCGTAGTTAGGAAAATCCCTCGGCTTACTAATTTGCCAAGTCTGGATGAAGGGATCCATCAATGACCACGCCAGTTCCACCCAGTCGTGGCGCGTAAACAACGTCGAATCCCCTTCGATGCAATCCTCCAGCAGAGTCTCGTAAGCCTCGGGTGGACTGTTGCCGAAAGCCTGTTCGTACTTAAAATCCAGACTGAGAGGGCTGACACAGAGATCTGGCCCCGGCGGTTTTACTTCGAATGTCAGCGACACACCTTCGTCGGGTTGAATCCTGTTCACCAGCACGTTGGGGCTCACGTCCTCGACGGCACAGGACTTAAACAGCAGTAAAGGGGGCCGTTTGAATTGGATTGCAATCTCGGTCACCCGCTTGGCCAAACGCTTGCCCGAGCGCAGATAAAAGGGCACTCCCTCCCAACGCCAATTGTCGATGAAAAATTTGATTGCGGCGTAGGTTGGAGTCGGCGAATCTTTCCCAACGTCCGGCTCTTGCCGATAGCCGACGACCTCTTTGCCAGCCATCCTGCCGGGGCCGTACTGTCCCCGGACCGCCGCTGCCGCCACCTCCTCTGGCGCAATCGGACGAACGGATTTGAGCAGCTTACCTTTTTCGTCCCGCACGGCGTCGGCAGAGAAGCCCACCGGTGGTTCCATCGCCGTAAGGCACAAAAGCTGCAACAAGTGGTTCTGAAACATATCGCGCACCACGCCCGCGTGTTCATAATAGCCGCCGCGGTTCTCCACGCCCACCGTCTCCGCCGCAGTGATCTGAACATGATCCACATAGCGCCGGTTCCAGATGGGTTCAAAAACGGCATTAGCAAAGCGGAAAACCATGATATTCTGCACCGTCTCTTTGCCGAGGTAGTGGTCTATTCGATAGACTTGACTCTCGTCCAAAGCTTCGTGGACCTTTCGGTTGAGCTCCTGCGCGGTCTGTAGATCGGTGCCAAACGGCTTCTCGATGATCACTCGAGTGCGCGGATCACCGTCGCTTTCCCGGGACGCCAAACCGACCGCGGCAATTTGCTGGATGACCGAGCCGTACAGCTCCGGCGGCGTCGCCAGGTAGAAAACCCGCACGGGTGGGACGCGGCTGCCGCGGTCGAATCCGTCAAGAAAATCTCGCAGGTTTTTGTAGCTGGTGGGTTCATTGTAGCTGCCGGGAATGAAGTAGAGATTGGCAGCGAACTCGCTCCAGATCGATTCATCCTTCAACCCAGTCCGGGAGAACTCGCTCACAGCCTCGCGCATCTTGGCGCGAAAGACGTCATGGCTCATTTCGCTGCGCGCGTAGCCGACAACAGCGAAGCGCTCCGGCAAACGATTTTCCAAGGCGAGGTTGTAAAGAGCCGGAATCAACTTCCGTTTGGTGAGGTCGCCGGAGGCGCCGAAGATAGTTAAGACGCAGGCTTGCGGTCGCTTTCCTTGGCTTAGACCCGTCGTCGCATAGGCATGAGGATCGATGGACATAGACGGCTACTCCTTCTTAATCGGTTCGGCGCCGATCATTGCGTTGCGCTTTTTTTCCAGTGCGCCCAGCAGCTGATCGAAGGAAGTGGCAAACGCAGTCACACCGTCCTGCTGAAGCTTCTCGGTAATCGTGTCGAGATTGATGCCCAAAGCTTTCAGTCGTCCCAGCGCCGCCGCTGCGTCGTCGAGACTATCCCTTACAGTCTCTCCCGCCACCTGGCCATGATCTTTGAAGGCATTGAGCGTCTCGGGCGGCAGTGTATTGACCGTCTCAGCGCCGATGAGGTTTTCAACATAAAGAACATCCGAATAGGCGGGATTCTTGGTGCCTGTACTGGCCCATAGCGGTCGTTGAACGCGAGTGCCTCGCTGGCGCAGCGCGACAAACCCCTCGCCATGAAAAATCTGGAGGAAACGGTGGTAAACCATTTTGGAATTCGCGATAGCGATCTTACCGAGCAGGGTCTTCGCCTGCGCCTGCGCCGTTGCGAGAGTCTCGAGGGCACGATCCACCATGGTGTCCACCCGACTGACGAAGAAAGAAGCGACAGAAGCGACCTTCGACGGATCAGCGCAGCGCCCGAGGCCGCGAATGTACGCCCGCGCCACAGCGTCATAGTGACTCATGGAGAACATCAAAGTAATGTTGACGTTCAACCCCTCGGCGATAAGCTCTTCGATGGCTGGAACTCCCTCGGGAGTCGCCGGGACTTTGATCATGACGTTGGGCCGTGCCACCGCAGCCCGCAAACGTTTCGCCTCCTTGATGGTGCCCTGGGTGTCATGGGCCAAATGCGGTGAGACCTCGAAGCTGACGTAACCATCGGCGCCGCCGGTCTCGTCATAAACAGCCCGGAGAACATCCGCTGCCATCTGAATATCCTCGATGGCAAGTCGTTCGTAGAGATTCCGCACATCCGTCTTTGGGTCCTTTGCAAGTAGCACACGCAGCGTGTCGTCGTAATCGGTGCTGCCGGCGATGGCCTTCTCGAAAATGGTTGGATTACTGGTCACGCCGCGAATGCCGTCTTCTTCAACCAGCCGCTTGAGCTCGCCGCTGCGAAAGAGATCGCGCCGAATATAATCCAGCCAAACGGACTGTCCCTGTGCGAGTAGTTCTTTCAGAGGGTTCATGACGTTTCTCCTTACACCGATTTCCCATAGCGCTTCTCCAGCGCTTTAATCTTCCCCACACGACGAAGATGGCGCTCTTCCGCCGTAAACTTGGCGGCGAGAAAAGCCCGCACCAGTTCGCGCGCCAGTTCTTCGCCGATGATCCTTGCTCCCAATACCAGAATGTTCATGTCGTCGTGCTCGACTCCTTGCCGAGCGGAGTAGGTATCGTGGCACAGCGCCGCGCGGATGCCCGGTAGTTTGTTCGCGGCAACGGATGCGCCAACGCCGCTGCCGCAGACGAGCACCCCCCGCTCTGCACGTCCGTCGAGGATCACCTTTCCGACCGCTTCGGCATAGTCAGGGTAATCCACCGGATCCGTGTTCGCGGTTCCGGCGTCGATGACTTCGTGGCCCAGCTCCCACAAGTAGTCCCCAAGCTTTTGTTTGAGCGCGAATCCGGCGTGATCCGCCCCGATGGCGATGCGCATTTCTATTTCTCCAATAGCTTCACAGCCCGTTCCACGACGTGGTCCACGGTGAAGCCGAGCTTTTCCATCACCACATTTCCCGGCGCCGAGGCGCCGAATCGCTCTATGCCGATGACGTCTCCGCCGTCGCCGACATAACGATGCCAGCCTTGCGGCAGAGCTGCTTCGACCACGAGACGCGGCCGAATCGAGGGCGGCAAAACCGACTCGCGATACTCGCGCGTCTGGAGATCGTACAGTTCCCAGCTCGGCATGGAAACGATGCGCGCCTGAATTTTTTGCTCCGCCAACTTTTGCCGGGCCGCCACGACCAGTGCCACTTCCGAGCCGGTGCCGATCAACACGAGGTCGGGCTCTCCGTTGAGCGCATCCGCCAAGACGTAAGCGCCTCGTCTGAGTCCCTCAGCCGGCGCGAATTCCTTACGATCGAGAGTCGGGACGTTCTGTCGGGTCAATGCCAGGGCCACCGGCCGGCCGCGAGACTCGATGGCGACGCGCCACGCAACGGCCGTCTCGTTGGCGTCACCTGGACGAATAACAACCAGTTGCGGAATGGCGCGCAAGGCGGCCAGTTGCTCAATCGGCTGATGGGTCGGGCCGTCTTCGCCGAGCCCGATGCTATCGTGGGTGAAAACATAGATCACCCCCAGCTCCATCAGCGCCGCAAGCCGAATCGCAGGCCGCATATAGTCGGAGAACATCAGAAACGTCGAGCCGAAAGGGATGATCCCGCCATGGGCCGCCATGCCGTTGAGCGACGCCGCCATGCCGTGCTCGCGTACGCCGAAATGCAGGTTGCGTCCGGCGTAGCTATATCCGCCGCCCGCCGAACCCTGGCTGTGGCTAAAATCTCTCTCAGAACTTTCAAAATCGCCCAGATTTTGTAGTACGGTGAACGTCGACGGATTCAAATCCGCCGAGCCGCCGATCAACGTCGGAAGCTTTGGCGCTATCGCGTTGAGAATTTTCCCGGATGCGGCGCGGGTGGCCAGTCCTTTGGCGTCGGCAGGGAAATCAGGAACCGCCGCGTCCCAACCTTTCGGTAACTCGCCGTCCAGCACTTCTTCGAACTCACGGGCCAGGTCAGGAAATTTTTGCGCATAAGCGGAGAATTTTCGGTTCCATTCCGCTTCGGATTTTTCTCCCTTGCCGACGGACTCGCGAAAACAGGTCAGGACATCTGGGGGAACAAAAAATGGCGGCTCCGCCGGCCAGCCGAGCCTTTGCTTCGTCCGCTTCACTTCCTCTTCGCCCAGCGGCGCGCCGTGCGCCTCGAAGGTGTCCTGTTTCCCCGGCGATCCGTAGCCGATGTGCGTGCGCACCAGAACCAGCGACGGTCGCGCGGTTTCATTGCGTGCCGCGCGCAGCGCCTGGTCAATGGCCTGCAGGTTGTTGCCGTCTTCCACATTTTGCGTGTGCCAGCCATAGGACTCGAACCGTTTTGCGCAATCTTCCGTGAACGTGAGATCGGTAGAAGCCGCCAGCGAGATGTGATTGTTGTCGTAGAGATAAATCAATTTGCCCAACTTCAGATGGCCGGCGATACTGGCGGCTTCGGCGGCGACGCCTTCCATCAAATCGCCGTCGCTGACGATTCCATAGGTAAAGTGATCGACGATCTCGAATCCCGGACGGTTGTAGCGGGCGGCCAGATAGGCCTCAGCGATCGCCAGGCCGACCCCGTTGCCAAAGCCTTGACCTAGCGGTCCCGTCGTAGTCTCGACGCCCGGAGTCAAACCGCGCTCGGGATGGCCGGGGGTGCGGCTCTCCCACTGGCGAAACCGCTGGATTTGCTCGAGCGGCAGATCGTAGCCGGTAAGATGGAGCATACTGTAAAGCAGCATCGAGGCGTGGCCCGCGGAGAGAACAAAGCGGTCTCGATCAGACCACGAAGGGTTCCGAGGATTATGCTTCAGGAAGCGCGTCCATAAGATATAAGCCACCGGCGCAAGTCCCATCGGAGCTCCGGGATGGCCCGACTTCGCCTTTTCGACGGCGTCCACGGAAAGCATGCGAATGGTGTTGATACAGAGCTGATCGAGTGATTCGCTCATAGAGATAGTATCTCCCTTCCAACTGCCCTTCAAAGGCGGCCGACCGGCCGATTACCTTCCCCTGGCGAGAACCCGATCGAGATTAAAGGCCGCACTGATGAGACCCAAATGCGTGAAGGCTTGCGGAAAGTTGCCCAGAGCTTCGCCGCAGTGACCGATCTCTTCGGCGTAGAGTCCCACATGATTAGCATAACCAAGCATCTTCTCGAACATCAAGCGGGCTTCGTCAATGCGACCGGCCCGCGTCAATGCCTCAACCAGCCAGAAGCTGCAGATGCTGAAGGCGCCTTCGCGCCCGCTGATGCCGTCCACCGGGTTATCCTCGCTGAGCGAGTAGCGATGCACCAGGCTATCCATCGACAAGCGTTCCTGAATCCGTTCCATGGTGCGGATCATGCGCGGATCCGTGGGTGAAACAAAAAAAACCAGCGGCATCAACAGCAGGCTCGCATCCATCCGATCGGAGCCGTAATACTGAACGAAAGAATTGGAACTCTGGCTCCATCCCTGATCCATGATTTCGCAGTAGATCTGGTCCCGATTCTTGAGCCAGCGCTCTTGATCGGCCGGAAAACTTCGCTTGTTGGCCAGCCGCAGCCCGCGGTCGAGGGCCACCCAGCACATCAGCTTCGAGTAAACGAAATGATGTGGTTCGCCTCTTACTTCCCAGATTCCTTCATCGGGCCTGCGCCAGTTGTTGCAGACGTAGTCGAGCAGCCGCTCGAGATTACGCCATAAATCGTAGGAGATGGGCGCGCCATATTTGTTATAGAGATATACCGAATCCAGCAGGGCTCCGTAGATGTCCAGTTGAGACTGCCGGTAAGCGCCGTTGCCGATACGCACCGGCTTTGAGTTCTTATATCCTTTCAAATGAACCAAAGCTTCCTCGGTGAGCTCCGAATGACCGTCCACAGAATACATTGGTTGCAGAGAGCCATCCGGATTGAGCTTTCGGCACCGATCCTCGAGCCAGTCCATGAAATGACCCGCCTCCTGGTGAAAACCGAGTCTCATAAGAGCGTATAGGGTAAAACTGGCATCCCGCATCCAGCAAAGGCGATAATCCCAGTTGCGAACGCCGCCGATCTCTTCGGGTAAACTGGTGGTGGGCGCGGCAACGATAGCCCCGGTGGGCGCATACGTGAGCAGCTTAAGCACCAGCGCAGAGCGGTGTACCATTTCCCGCCAGCGCCCGGTATAGCGGCTCTGGGATAGCCAGAGCTTCCAGAAATCAATGGTGTCGTGAAAAGCCGCCTCGCCCGTCTTTTCCGGAATGAGCACGTTGGCTTCGCTTCCCTGGTCGGCCTGACGCAAAAAAAACGTCGCCGCGTTGCCGCGGGGAAGAGAAAACTCCGTAACGACTCCTGTACCATCGATGGTAAGCGGCACCGGCGAGGCCAATCCGACGGAGGCAGACGAGCTGACAAACATTACGCCTTGAGGAAATGAATGAATCTCGTGCTTGTCCCGGGCGTAATTGAAAGCTGGAAAGCACTCCAAGCGAAATCGCACGCGCCCTGCTACAGTGCTGACACGCCGAATGATCTGATGGTAGTTCGGCGGCGCGTAGACCAGGCTGCGTCCCTCGATGGGCATGAAATCAATAAGCTCAGCAATCCCGTCGGCCGTAAAAAAACGGGTGATCAGCACGTTGGTATCCGGCAGATAAAGCTGTTTGCAGCGCTCCGGGGACAGGGCGCTGATCTTGAAATATCCTCCCTTTTCATCATCCAGGATGGCCGCGAAGACGCTCGGCGAATCAAAGTGCGGCAGACAGCACCAATCGATGGAGCCGTCGATACCCACCAACGCCACGGTGTGAAGGTCTCCGATGACGCCGTAATCCTCAATGGGTTTGTAAGGCACCTTTATTCTTTCTTATCGGACCAAGCATAGTTGCCATGACTGGCGGGGCGATTGGGAGATCTTAACCTAATGTTAACACAATCGAGATTGGCTGCCAGCGAAAACTACACCTCAGTCCAGTGGACCGGTTGTTTTGTTCAATCGCAAGCGCCCCAGCAGCGGCAGAGTATTTCGCATTGCCTTCTTGAGTGCGTTGTCCGAAACAGACTCCAAGTGACGCAGATCATCGGTCGTGTCGATATCGAACCAGGGGGAAAGAAGGTGGTAATCAACTTTCAGAGAGGCAAGCTTATTCTGGGTCTCCGTCAGAACTTCACTGTGGCTCCAACTCATGCCTTGAAAAATTTGCGGCGTCGGTCGATTGCTGCCCACCAGATAGTAACCTCCGTCGCGACTCGGCCCCAATACGACGGGTTTATCCGGCGCCTCTAGCAATGCGTAAGCCTGGTCGAAAAAGTGCAGCGGAACGGGTGGCAAATCGCCGCCGATGAGAACGATATTTTTGTGGCCGATTTGAAAAAGCCTCTCGAACACGGCTGCCATACGAGCGCCGAGGTCATCACCCTGTTGCGGAAACAGGTGGAAGCAAGGCGGCGCTAGTTTCTCCATCAGCAATTGAGCGTCATCGGGCGCAAAGGCGAGATAGAAATCGGTTGTGTCCAATTCCTGAAGGTGGTTCAATTGATCCATGAGCAGGGAGCGGGATAACTCCGCGGCTTCTTCAGCCGTGAAAGATGACAGCAAGCGCGTTTTAACCTGGCCGGCCACAGGAGCTTTGGCCATCACTGCAAGAGCGTTAGCGCGTATCGCCATAGTACCGTTTCAAACGCACCGGCGAGATGCCGGCGAGATAAAGCGATTTGAGCATCCACATCTTCCATATCGTGCTCCATATCCCCTCCCTCTCCCAGCGCCGTGCGGAAGTAACCACGCGGCTGCGCAGACACGCGACCGCGCCTCTGCGCTTGAGTGCCCGCGAGAAAGCCACGTCTTCCATCAGAGGGATGTCAGGGTAGCCGCCCAGTTCCGCGAAAATCTCGCGCCGCACAAAGATCGCCTGGTCGCCGGTGCCGACTTTCGAAATCCGCGAACGCAGACTGATCATGAAACCCACCAGCCTGAGCATCGGGCGCGCGTCGTCCAATTGCAGATCGAAACGACCACCGACAACCCTCTGATCCTGCAACGCCGAGCGAATATCGTCGAAAGCGGATGGTGGAAGCCGGGTGTCGGCATGAAGAAACAGCAACACGTCACCGGTCCCGTGTTGTGCGCCAAAGTTCATTTGCCGCGCCCGCCCGCAGGATGACGGGTAAAGTTCCACGCCGAACTTTTGGCAAACTTCCCGAGTCCTATCGCTGCTCCCGCCGTCGACAATAATCACCTCGTCAGGCTTTAGGCGTTGCAACGCCAGCAACGTCGCGGCAATGCTCTTCTCTTCATTAAGGACGGGAATGATGACGCTGATTCGCATCGCACCGCCTTCGCCCCCAACCAAATTACGGTTGCGGTTTAGATTCCGCGGCGTTAAGTCGCCAATCATAGTCGTGATCCAGGCCGCCGCTATAGCTTTTCAAAGCGTCGGCCAGTACCTTGTTCGCATATTTTGACCAATGCTCCATCAACCCTTCAGCGCTGCCGCCAAAATCCTCTTGAAACCAAACGTAGATGCTGGAGACATGGAGCTTGCCATTGTTAATGACTACGCCCCGCGGGTGATTGACATATTCACGGGCGCCCTTCTCAAGCAGCGCTTCGGTATTCTCACTCGTATAGGCAGCGGGTTGGAGATTTGGACAACCCAAGCTAGCGCAGTTGACCGCGTAATGAATCCGATTGTCTTTCCAGATCGGTCTAAGAATACGGTGCTCGATGTCATCTAAGGCCAGTTTTTCGCCTTCCACAGTCATCAGTTTGGCGCCCCATGGACCGCTCGAAAACAAGCCGGGCGAGATGTTAATGTCGCGGATCGATTTTACCGGGAAGCGGGTCAGAATAAGTTCCACCGACTTGGCGTTGTAGAAATTGATCCAATAGGCTCTTTGCTCCGCCCGACTATAGCCGGAGACGGCAACGCTCTCCAGACTCTTGACGTAATTGGCCAGCGCGGCGCGATCCTCCGGCGCCACCGCGGCATAGTTGACCCGGTTGATCCCTGAGGGGTGAGGCGCCACGATATATTTTTTCAGGAACGCGTCCCAAGCGCTATGATCGACTTTTTGCTTGTTCGCCGGGTCATGCTTCTCCCAGCGCGGCCAGAGATCGGCCTTCGGTGCAGCGCCGGCCGTTTGCACGACGAGCAATAGTGCAAGAGTCATAACGGTCAAAAACCGCCAGCGATAAACGGGCTTCATGTTGGCTCTCAGAAACTCCCTGCTCATTACTAGCGAAGTGTTTTCAGCGTCGCCACGCTAACCATTTTTCAAAGACTTTCTTTACCGTCGGCGTCAGTTTCGTGCGCATGTAAGCGTCGCCGATCTTGCGCAGCACTTCTGCCTGCGTCGGATAGGAATGGATGGTGGATGACAGAACACCCATGCTTTGTTTAGCGACCATTGCCAGTGTCAACTCTCCCAGCGTCTCGCCGGCATGCCGCGCGACCAGAGTGCCGCCTAGAATTCTACCGGTTTTCTTGTCGTAGTGAACCCGCGCGAACCCGTCGGTTTCGCCGTCGAGGATCGCCCTGTCGACATCGCTAAGCGATTGCGTAATCGTCGCGACGTCGTAGCCCGCAGCGCGCGCGTCTTTCTCATAGTAGCCGACGTGGGCGATTTC
>JAHKKJ010000441.1 GCA_020027655.1 Deltaproteobacteria bacterium
CTATGTCTTCGCCCGGCCGGAAATCAAAACCGGAGCGGACCTCAAGGACAAAACCATCGGCATCAGCTCTTTCGCCAGCGACACGGACCTGTCCATGAAAATGTTTGCCCGGCTTCACAAGCTCGACCCGGAAAAGGATCTGAAGCGCGTCGTCAGCGGTTCCACGAGCACCCGGCTGACCGCTCTTAAGACCGGAGCCATCGACGCCACGACGCTATCCCCTCCATTTAACGTTTACGCCGAACAGATGGGACTTAAAAACTTCGGCTATGTCGGCGACTTCCTCGAGTTTCCTCAGAGCGGCTTCGCTGTATCGGACGCGACGTTGCAGAAACGCCGGGAGGTCATCAAGAAATTGCTCCGCGGTACACTGCGCGCCCTGCAGTTTACGCTCAAGAATCGCGCCGACACAGTGCGCTTCATCGCCAAGGATTATAAACTGCAGGAACCGCTCGCCGATAAAGTTTATACTTCGCTGCTTCCGGCCATGAGCGAAAACGGACTGGCGACGGATAAAGGGCTCAAGGTGATGGTGGAAACGCTTGGCACGGCGGTCGGCAAGAATGTGGACTTTCCGCCGGAGCGGTTGGTCGACTACACTTTGCTCAAGGAAGTGCAAAACGAAATGGGCATTCAATAAAAAGGTGACGCGGCAATGAGTACAGCAAAACGAGCGCTTTATTTTCTCGGGTTGATTTTTTGTACCGGAAATTTGCCCGGCGCAGGCAATGAAGGATGGAGCGCGGACGCGCCGCAGCGCGTGCGCATCGCTTACGCGAGCCGCAGCAGCTCAGCCATGCCGCTCTATATGGCGCTGCAAAAAGGCTACTTCAAAGCGGAAGGGTTAGAGGTCGAGATCATTCAAATGAACCCTCGCCTTGGAGCCACGGCAGTGGTCAACGGCGACGTTTCCTTCGCCACGCCGTTTACCAGCACGTTTCGCGGCATCCTGCAGGGCTTTCCGATGAAGCTCGTGTTTATCCATCTCAAAAAGGGCCCGTACTATGTCATGGTGCGGCCCGACATCAAAGATGTTCAACAACTAAAAGGCAAGAAGCTGGGCGTGGCGACGATCAAAGGCACGGATCAGCTGGTGGCCGAGGAGATGTTACAGGCCAAAGGTTTCAATCCAAACCAGCTTCAAGCGGTCGCCATCGGCGACGGGCCAGTGCGGATGCAGGCGTTGGTGAGCGGCGCAGTCGACGCGATCTCAGTGGCGCCGCCACATGATTTGATGCTACGCAAAATGGGCTATCCGGCCTTGGCTGGACCGCCGGAAGTCGGTCTTCCTTCGGCGGGTATGCTGACGTCCGACCGTTTGATCAAAGAAAATCCCCTGCTGGTTAAACGGACGCTCAAGGCTTTGCTGCGCTCGCATCAGTATATTTTGGAGAATCGACAAGACACGATCCAAACATTGATGAAATGGCTGCCCCAGCCGCTCGATATCGCCGAGCATTCCTACGACGGCGAGCTGAAAACGCTGAGCAGAGACGGCATCATGACGGACGCTGAAATCGACGCGATTATCGCCCGGGTGGGAGAGAAAAAGCGCCCGCTAGATGAGGTGCGAGATTTTTCGTTCGCAAGGCAAGCGATGAAAGAACTGCAATAGAAGTTTCGAGTCTCGAGTTTAGAGTCTCGCGTTAACTACGACCCGGAACTCCGAAACCCGCAAACCCGAGACTCGAAACTCTGGACTCAGCTAGTGCTAGTGCGCCCGATTAACGTCGTAGGGCTCGCCTAATTCGGAAGCTCCGACGATCTGGGCGGCGATGTCATGCCGGCCGTGCAGCATGTGCAGATGCATGTCACGATAAAATCGTTCCAGCGGATGCTTCTGAAACAGCGATGTCGAGCCGCATACTTCGGCCACGCTCCACATGACTTTCTCCAGCATCTCTTTCGCCATCCATTTGGCCTCGTGAGCCGCGACCATGGCCGCGTCAGGATCCTGTTTGAACATTCGCACCGCGCCGTAGAGGAGAAGTCGCGAAGCATCGAGCAGGCTCTTTAGCTCGCCAAAACGAAGTTGACGATAGGGATCTTTGCCCCCGCCTCTTTCCCGCACATAGCTCAGCCCCCAATCGTAGATCGCCCGCGCCGAGCCGAGATAATTTGCCGTAAAGGCAAAGTTGATCTTCCCTAGCCAATTTTCGCCGAGGAATTGCCCTGGTCTGCCCAGGAGGTTTTCTTCAGGAACAAAACAATTTTCCAGAGCGATCCATGGGCTCACACAAGCGCGCATCCCCATGGGACGCCAAACTTCGGCATCGATCTTCAAACCGGGAGTGTCTCTGTGCACCATAAACATGAGCGCCCTTGGTTGTTCCTCGAAACCCACGCTGCCGATCCAAAACCACTCGGCTAACGTTGCATTGGTCGCATAATGCTTCATACCGTTTACCAAAAACCCGCCTTTGACCCGCGTCGCCCTGCTGGGCGGTACTCCTTGGGGTTCGGCGCCGCAACCGGGAAGCAACGCACCGCGCTTGATCGTGGGCTCGATCCAGCGGGCCAGCTGGTCTTCGTTACCCACCTGAGTGATCATCATCAAGGCATTGTTGTGGACCTGAAAGCAATGTGCCGTCGATGGATTGCCATAAGCCAGATGTTCGTCGAGCAGAAAAAACGCCAGCGGATCATCGCCATATAAACCATAGCCGAGCCCGCCGCGCTTTCGTTCGAGATTGGCCAACAGCCATCCTTCGCGATGGAGATCCTGGATGTCTTCCGCCGGCGCCTCCAAAGCGATGTCATATTGCGCGGCACGCGGCGCGATGCGCTCTTCCACCAACCGCTCGACCCGTTCGACCAGGAGTTTCTGTTCCTTCGTTAGACCAAAATCCACGGCTTTTTAATCGCTATCGCACAGCGCGGCAGAGCCGCAACCAAAAAAGGAGATTGACCACGAAGTGATTCATGAGCTTACGCTCGCCCACAGAACATGAAAATGCAGATCCTCGTCATGCCGGCATGGATTGCCGGCATCCAGGTTCGCAAGGATGCGTCCGGAAACGTCCATGTCAACCTAGATTCCAGCACTCCATGCTGGAATGACGCAATTGAAGGGTTCTGCTTAAACTGACCGACGCCCCCTCCGTGCCGCATTTTCAAAGGAGGACTCCAAGAGCACGAAGTATATAAGCAAAAATATCCGAACCCTTCGCGGCCTTCGTGATCTCCTTCGTGGTGAGAATTTCTTTCGTCAAGTGCTGCATCTATGATGAATAACGGTCAAAAATTTGCGCAAGCTGCGACAACTTTTGTTTTTGGATAGCAATACAAATTGAGTCGAAGGGCGCCTTTTAAAAAAGGTGAAAGTTATGGCCGGCGCTGATTGGCGAGCAGACAACCCCATCCTTGGACCGGCGGGATAATACCGGGACGCACCAGGTCGTTCCAAACCTCCACGCTCATATTTGTAAATGCCGGCTTGCCGAACTCCTCTTCCAAAGCCGGGATGACGTGGAGAGCCATGGCCGCTCCTCCAGGCACAGCAATGGCATCCGCTCCGGGCGCCAGTTTTGCCGCCTCCCGTCCAACTTCGAGCGCGATCTTCAACCCTTCCTCTAGAGACATGGCAAACGCATCGGCGGCCCATTGGTTTCTCTTGGTGATGCCGACGACCTTGATTCCGCCGGCTTCCAGGTAACGAGTCATCGCTTCATTCACTGCATCCGCCCATCGGCTGCCGATCGTCAAAGTCTTGAGCCCGAGGTGGTTCATGGCGGCAATGAGAGCTTCGAGCGGTGCATCGGCCGGTATGCCGGTTTTTTCCTTCGTCTGGCGGAGCAACTCGACAACCCGCGGCCGGCCCAACACTCCCGAAATTGGGGCGCCACTGAAAATAATGAGGTCCGCCTTTTCTTTGGCCAGGACCTCAACGCATTTCCAATAGTTGCCAACGGCCTTCTCGACTCCATCGGGAGTATAGTTCTCGAGGCCGAGCCCGGTGGATATTTCCATGACATCCAACGGCACGAGGCGGTAGAGTTGGTATGCGGGCCCGCGCTGGAATTCTTCGTTTGCTCGGGGATGGATCACGCCGTAACGGAATCGAGGCAATATCTTCTCTGTAGGGTCAGCCATGACGCCCTCCAATCTGTTGCTTGGGTCGGCCGCACGTTGCGACGTCTCACACGTTGCTCAAATTCGCGCCGGACTAAGATATGAGTGTCCATATCGGAAGGGCGCGAGCCTTGTCAAGGTAAAGAGAGTGAAAACTCAGATCTGAGACCGCCAACGACCTGGGTGCTGAAAAAAAACACATGGATCGAGGGATCCGCAAAACGTTTTTCAGGCGCTAATAAATCTATCGGGTGAGAAGGAATCTGATCTCTGGTCAGGCCCTCCCGAGATCAGCGCG
>JAHKKJ010000442.1 GCA_020027655.1 Deltaproteobacteria bacterium
CCGGTGGAAAAATTCCGGGGACACAATCCTTGTAGATTCTTACAGTCTTGAGAATCTATCTCCAACATTTTGTGCCGGCCAACCGTGGTGACAAAAAACGTTATCGCGCCAAGACGCCAAGCACGCAAAGAAAACCGATTATTATTTCCCCGAACCTTGGCGCCCTTGCGCCTTGCACGAGAAACGTTTCTTCCGACTTCTCCCTCATCCAAACATTCCAATATCTTAGGCTAGAATTAGTCCTGGAACTCATGCCCAATCCTCCGTCTGTGACCCACGACAAGTTCCGAACCAATTCCAGCCAGTCAACAACGCCCTCTCATCTCTTTGAACGATTTGAATTTTGAACGTCTTGAACCGTCCTAACTATTCGATCTCCGCACTTCGATTTGACCGTCGCATACCCGGACCTCCAATACAGGCTGCATGTGCACTGATGGGCCTTCGAGCACCCGCCCGTCGTCCAGCGAGAACCGCGACCCATGCCAGGGGCACCTAACCGTAGCATCTTCCAACTTTCCTTCTGAAAGCGGTCCGCCCAGGTGGGCACAGGTTTCGGCGATGGCGTAAATGCGTTGCCCCCTGCGCACCAGCAGGACAGGCATGCCATTGGCTTCCACCCGCCGCAACTCGTTCTCACGCAACTCCACCTCTGCCAAGACCGGGACAAAATCCTTCGGCGGTGAATAGTCGGCGGTATGGTCAACACCGATTTTTTCCTTGAATACTAAATGTCCGCCCAGATAGGCTGCGACGCTCGAAACCATCAACCCGAATAAAGCCAATCGCCGCCCGGCACTCCGGGAGTGAGCGCGCCGAAGACAAAGCGACATGACGTAGCAGGCCGTGGCGGTCGCGTTCAGCAGTCCGTGCGCCAGACCGATGCGGCGAGGTTGACCGCCGCCGATCTTGGACCAATCGGCCAATCCGGTAATCGCTGCCCCCGCGGCTCCAACCAGACCCAGCGCGATTGCGGCGTCCGCTCCGCGCCCTATGGCTCTGCTCCCGGTCTTCTCCTCGAGGAGGTCGAGAACTGCAGCCGCAGTCCAGGAACCGATCGGCACATCTGTCAATACCACGTGCAACGGATGTCCCAACCACGTGCCATGCAAAATATCGGCGACCTTGGTTCCGATAGAACCATCGGGCCCTAGCGCTCCCGCGATAGTTGGCTGCAGACGATCTGCGATCGGCTCTAACCAGTCCTGCTTCTTGATCACCTCTACTGGTAAGTTCGTAGCCATGAGTATCGTCCCTCCGGAGTCCGAAACTTCCTTTGAAACAGATCGTGCAAAGACCCTTAACTAATCATGGCATACGGATCACTCCTAATCGACACAGTAAACCTGAATTTTTCTAAAGACAGCCGCAGACAAATATCCCCACCGGTCAAAACAAAACACTTCCAAGATGCGCGAGATCCAGCGCTTAAATAAGTGCCGACGAACACGCCTCACGGACACGATCACGATGGCTCGACGACGACGAGCAATGGCTGCGAGTTATTTCTAGGAGAAATTGGAACAGCAGTAAGGGTAGAAAGTCGAATCGTAGAAGCTTGGACGTAAGGCGCTCCGACGAGCAATCGGATTCGGCTTTTGGCAGCGACCCTCTAGTACGACATGAGTCTCCGGCTTCAGCGATTTCCTATGGGCTCCAACCCGCTATTGGTGATGGCGCGGGCCGCCTCCGGCGAGGCGAGGAATCTGATAAGGGCGTGAGCCGCGTCCGAATCCTTGGTACTTAGGGCGACGCCGGCCGAGAACACAGAGACTTTCTGAACTTCCGGCGGCAGCGGTGTCACATGATCTATGCCGGGCACGGGAAGTAGCTCGCTCAACTGCTGGAAGCCGATTTCCGCCTCTCCCCGCGCGACCACGGCGCCGACTCGCTCACCACCTTCGATGCGCCGGCATTTGTTTAGCACCTGGTCGGCGATTCCCAAGCGCTGAAGCAGCTCGGTGGAGAGGTAGTCGCCGCTTACGCTGGCGGAGTACGCGACGGATTTCGCTTGCAACAGCGTGCGCTTCAGCGCGTCGACCGTGCTGATGTCCGGCTTAGGGGCTCCTGCCCGCACCGCCATACCGATGGCTGAGCGCGCGAGGGGAGTATAGCTTTCGGCCATGATCAGGCCGTCCTTGATGAATCCAACCAGTACAGCATCCGCGACAATGACGACGTCAACGGGCTCACCACGTCGCAGCCGATTCGGGATGGAGGTTTCCCCCGTCCCTATGGACGTTGCAGCGGTCACGAGTTTTTTCTTCGTAAGGAGTTCGAGTCGGGGAATGAGTTCAAGATATGCCGCGGTAAAAGCCCCTGAGGTCATGACCCGGATGTCATCTGTCATCGTATTCATGGTTGTCCTTTTATCCCTAAAGCCTGCGAGCGATCAAGTTCTGCGAGTGGGGAATTAAAGGCCACAGTTTCGCCGGGTTGTTTAAAAAGCCCGACGATCGAATTATATTGGACCTTTACGTCGTAGGTAAATTGTTTGTCTAGAGTACGGCGAAAGAGCAAAGTCTATTTTACTGTTTATGTGAAAAATAGGAGCCATCCCGATGCCAATGATTGATGCCGATACGCATGTCGACGAGTCCGAAGCCACCTGGAAGAAGTTGGAGGGTACGACCTACGCGAAGTACATACCGGTGACGATTGCGATGCCGCCCGAAGAGGCCAAACGAGCTGGCTATAACCCGACGAACAGCCGCTGCTGGGTCGTTGAAGGCAGGCTGCAGAACCGTGCCATCCGCGATGAAGTCAACCATCCTCCCCGCGTCCTACGAGAGCTTGAGGACGTGCCGGGCCGCCTCGCCCACATGGACAAGATGGGCGTAGACGTGCAGGTTATCTTCCCGACCTTCTTCATCCGTTACAATACGAGCAACGCGGAAGCCGAATGGGCCCTGACCACGACCTACAACCGCTGGCTTGCGGAGAAATGTGCGCAAACAAATGGGCGCCTGCGCTGGGCGGCCGTCCTGCCGCTGCTTCGTCCCGACAAGGCTGTCGAGGAGCTGCGTTGGGCAAAAGAGCACGGCGCCTGTGGCATCTTCAAGCGCGGATTCGATCTCGACAGGAAGGTAACCGACCCACACTTTTTTCCAATTTACGAGGAAGCCAGCGCGATCGACCTGCCTCTGTGCATCCACACCGGCCATCCGCTTCCGGGGCACGAATGGGACAGAGGCTTCCCGATCATGTATTCCTTCACCGAGCTGGTGACCTCCGGTCTTCCGGAGAAGTTCCCGAAACTTCGGTTTGGGCTCATTGAGTCGGGGGCCTCGTGGATTCCCTATACGATCTCCCAGTTGGGAGCGGTAAAACGCCAATCGCTGCGTGGTCAACAGAGTCGATTGCCCCGCCTGTTTGAGCTGGAACCGGAATTGTTCCGCGCCAACCGGCTGTTCGTCACCATCGACCCTATTGACGACATCGAGTCTCTACTGAAGTTCGGAACTGAAGATAACCTGATGATCGGCACCGACTACAGCCATACCGACATCTCCGCCAACCTGAGCGCGCTGGACGAAGTCCGCAGCTGGGCGGACGAGGGCAGGATCAGCAACGCCCAAGCCCACAAGATCCTGGAGAGCAATTCCCAAGCGTTCTATGGTCTGTAGAAAAAGCGGCCAGGCCGCGATCCGCGGCCCCGGGCAGGCCGACTGTCGCCAATGAACCGAGAAAGCTCATCGCGATTCGTCTGAACGCGAAAGTCTCCAGTCATCAGCGTCCGATTCTTAACAGCAAAAGTATAGACGCGAGCAGAAAAACCCATCGTGATTAAGATCAACCAACTTTCCAAGTCATATTTCGCGCGCGAGCTTTTCGCGGACGTCAGTTTGCAGATGAATGCCGGCGAACGTTTGGGCCTGGTCGGACGCAACGGCCATGGCAAAACAACTCTCTTCAGACTCATCCTGGGGCAAGAAGAGCCCGACTCCGGAGAGATAACGATCCCGCGAAACTATCGCATCGGCCATCTCGAGCAGCACCTGCATTTCATAAGGCCGACGATCTTGGAGGAAGCGGCTTTGGGACTGCCGGAAGAAGAGTCCCATTCCATCTACAAGGTTGAAGCCATCCTATTCGGCCTGGGATTTTCGCAAGTCGATCTTGGCAAAGCGCCCCGGGAGTTTTCCGGCGGCTTTCAGATCCGTATCAATCTTGCGAAACTCCTGCTCTCCGAGCCCAACCTGCTTTTGCTCGACGAACCGACCAACTACCTCGACATCACGTCGGTTCGTTGGGTCACGCGATTTTTGTCGAACTTCAAAGGCGAGCTTATCTTGATCTCCCACGACCGCGACTTTATGGACAGGGTCACGACGCACACCGCGGTTATCCATCGCCAGAA
>JAHKKJ010000062.1 GCA_020027655.1 Deltaproteobacteria bacterium
CGAATGGTGTCCCGGTCGTAAGCGGTGGTCAACCAACGATCGGCTCCCTTCGCGGAGAAAACATTAAAGTGGTTGCTCCAAAAATCCACCATGATTTCATAGAGCTGTCGCTGGCTGTAGACCGAGCGCAATAGCCGCGCCTGTTGCAGCTCGAGAATGACAGTGCGCGGCCCTTGCATTTGCTGCTGGCCCATCATCTCCTGCTGACCGGCTTGTTGTCTGGGCAGCGGGTAAAGCTCGATGAGCTCGCGGCTGCTGAGTCGCATGGTTTTGAGACCGGCGAGTTTCTCCTCTACGAGGGAGTCGGAAATTCTTTCAGGATGGAGTTGCTCTTCCAGGTAGGCGGGGATCCCCAGCCGGTTGACTTTTTGCACTTCTTCTCGCGTCGGTCCGAAGCTGGTCCGGTTCAAGAAGTGAACGACCTTCTGTTCCTCGGTTAGCCTTGTGCTCATAGTCTAGTCCTTGTCTTTACTTGTCTGGTTGAATTTCTCCTTGAATTTTTGCCGCAAAGCTTTTTTTTCTTCCGGTGAGAGTCGATCCAGCTTCTCGCGCAGTTGCTGTTTCTGCTCCGGTGAAAGCCGCTCGGCGCGCTCGCGGAACTTGTCGCGCAATTGCTGTTTTTCTTCGGGGGAGAGATTACGGAATTTTTCCTGAAACTCTTCCCTGAGCGCGCGCCGTTTCTCAGGAGGTAAGTCGCGGAAGCGCTCAAAACGCTCTTTCAGGGCCTGACGGCGCTCCGGTGGAAGCTCGCGCCACTGCTGCCAGCGCTGTTGCAACCGTTCCCGCTGATCGGGGGACAGGTGCTGCCAACGCTCGTAATTCTTTCGCACCGTCGCCTTTTCGTCGGGTGAGAGACGGCGCCAGTTGTCAAATCGCTTCTGGAGGTCAGCCTTGTCTTCGGGCGATAGAGATTTCCAGCGCTGATAGCGCTCTCGCAACTCCTGTTTTTCTTCCGGAGTCAATTTCTGCCAGCGCTCCAGCGCTTCTTGTTCAGTCCGGCCAGGCGCATCGCCCTGTGGGGTCGGCTGGCTCTGCGCCGCAATGGGCGACAAGAGCAAGGCGGAAAGCACAAGAGGTGGAAGGAGTTTCATGAGGGGATTCACTTCGCCGCCTCCTTTCTCTTGGACGGCAACGACTTCCGCGGGCGCGTATCTGAACTCTGACCAACCTGCTCCACTTGCGACAAATCCTGCATCATCTCCGCCTGCTTGATCATTTCCATCTCACGCAAAAAATCCATCATGCGTAGCATTTCTTTGTCAGGGGCCGAGCTGTCTTTGTTGGCGGCAAAGCCAACCGTTGAGACCGCCAAGACCAGAAGCAATGTTAGCCCAGTCGCTTGTCTCATGAAGTTCGATCTCACTAGGCGGAGCCTTTGACCGGGCTGCCCATGTCTTCGAGAAAATCCATGGCATCGAGAACCTCCATGGTTTTGAAAAACTCCAAGTTTTCCGCCGCCGGCAGAATCTCCATGAATGCTTGATCATCCTGGGGGATTTCCTTGGAGCCCCAGAACCCCTTTCCGAGAGTCAGAGTTAAAGCCAAGACGGCCACAGCCGCCGTGGCAGAGACGGGGATTGCCCAGGGCTGAAAGAATAACGCTAGACTTTGCCACCAGGATTTTCTCTCCTTCACTTCCGTTAGCTTGCGTCGCATCTCCCGACTGTAGTTGTCCCAGAAAGCCTGCGGCGGCTCGTCGGGCTTGACGGTCAACGGGAGAATTGACTCCAGCTCTTTCAGGTAGAACCGGCAGGGCTCGCAACCTCGCACATGGTCTTCCACCGCTGTGCGCTCGCTCCCGCGCAGTTCGCCGTAGTAGTGGAGTACCAGATCCTCTTCCCATTGTGTGCAAGCTACGGCAACCGCTTTGTCATGTTGGGCCATACTGACCTCCTAGGCGAACTCCGCCAGGCTTTGGCGGAGCGCCGTCACCGCGCGATGGAGATGAACTTTAACCGTGCCCTCCGCGGTCTGCATCATTTCCGCGATCTCTTTGATGGAAAGCCCTTGGTTGTTTTTCAAAATGAATGCAGTCCTCTGTTTCGGCGGCAATGCTTCCAACGCAGCGCCGATTTTGCGCGACAGCTGTCTGGCCAGGACTTGTTGATCGGGCGAAGGCGGCTTTTGTGACACCTGGCTCGGCTCCACCTGGTTTTCGACGGCCTCGTTAAACTCCTCGGCAAAGGTGCGCTTTTTTCGCCGTTTGTAGTCCAGGCAAACATTCACGAGAATCCGGTAAAACCAGGTATAGAAACCGGAGCGGCCGTCGAAGTTGCCCAGATGCGAGTAGGCGCGCAAAAATGCCTCCTGAGAAAGGTCCTTGGCTTCCTCGCGATCGCGCGCGAAATCAAATGCAATACGGTACGCTTTCTGTTTGTGCCGCTCCACAAGTTCCTCGAAAGCCTTGTGATCCCCGTTTCGAGCAAGGGCCACGAGATCTTCATCTCCGGGCTGCACAGCTGGACTCCGACTCATGAGACACGATTATACCACGCGCGTAAGCCAAGAGATGGCCGCCACGCCGTTAGGAGCTGGCGGCCAAAGGAGCCGGTGGAAAATAGAGGCTAATTGCTCGCTTTATAGTCTCTGATATCGCGTCGCAGCTCGCGTCTGTCGCCATGGAGCTCCCGCCGGTCATGCCTGCGTTCCTTGCGATCTCTCCTTAGCTCGCGTTTATCGCCCTTGATCTCCCTTCGATCGCTGCGGATCTCTTTCCGATCCTGCGCGATCTCTGTGTCGCCGGCGCCGCTCTTGATGTCGCCGCGCAGTTCCTTTCGATCCTCTTTAAGCTCTTTGAAATCGCCGCGCAACTCCCGGCGATCCCCACGAATCTCTCTATTGTCCTGGTGCAGTTCTTTGTGATCCTGTCGGAGCTCCTTTAAATCGCTCTTGATTTCTCCATCCGCGGCAAAGGCCGGGGTGCTGACAAACAATAAGGATGACGTCATAAGGCCGGCCCCAAGTATCTTTGATAATCTATCCATGATCTTTATCTCCCCTCCATTTTTTAGTCATTCCGGCCATTTTCCAGTTTAGACGTGACCCCGCTCAGAAAGTTTACCTGCGCCGCTGCTTTAGGCAGCGGTTCAGTCAGAATCCCAATCTACATTTAGTATCGAGAAAAGATTCCTCGCTCTGCTCGGAATGACACCCAAGCAAGTGAGAGCTCTTAACCAAAGTTGAACCACTACCCTGCTTCACTTCGCTTTGACAACGAAGGTGGACTTGGGTATTTAAAGCCTCGTGACCGCATTTTCTTCCAGAGGCAGCGCCCCGAGGCGTCTCCGCCTCGTTAGCCTGCTGCTGTTCCTGACAGTATTCTTCCTGCCTCTCCATTTTCATCCCGCCGCGGCGACGGCTCAGGTTACCAAGGAGTGTAGCTGCGTCCACGGAACCCGGACTGAAGCGGGCTTAGCGCCGGTGCCGGCGGGCTGGACTCCGGTTCTGACGGCGCAACCTGTTGCGAGCGAATTTTTTGATTGCTTTAGCCACGTTCGATTTCAAATTCACGGTATCCGGGCGCCTCCCCTCACACACACTCTCTAACTCCTAAATTTCTTCACTAACATTCAACGATTAGTGCTACGCGATCCCTCCCTCGAGTTGGGAGGGACGTTGTTTGACCTTTGGGAGGTGTGATGATGAATATTTTCTTCGGGAGAAAATTCTTTGATGTAATCTCTTTTGGTTTATTGTTGTTGCTTATGGCGCCGCGTTTGAGTTTTGCTCAAGCGTCAGAGATGGAATCGCTGAGGGCATTGATGAAAGACATGCAACAGCAATTGCAAAAGGCGCTGAGCCGTATTGACCAGTTAGAAAAAGAAAAAGCGGCGGATTCGGCCAAACTCGGCCAAGTGGAAAAATCGGTGCAGGCAGTGCAAAGTGCGCCGTCGATCTTAAACCCGGCGATCGGGCTCGTGCTGGATGGCACGATCGAGAAACTGGGGACGGCAGGCGGTAATTTCAATTTTCGTGCTGCCGAATTAGGACTGGCCGCTTCCGTGGATCCTTATGCCAGGATGTATGCTTTTTTCACCGGATCGAACCAGGGATTCGAGGTCGAGGAAGCGGCGGCGATTACCACTTCTCTCCCATATAACCTGACGGCCAAAGGAGGTCGTTTCTTCGCCGACTTCGGGCGTTTTCCCAAGTTCCATATACATGAGCTGCCTTTCGTGAATGAACCGCTGTCTATCGATCGAATGGTAGGCGGAGAGAGCCAGGCGGATGGGGCAGAGGTAAGCTATTTGTTTCCGACGCCTTTTTTTCTGCGGGCGACCTTCGGTGGATACAATAAGATCGGCGCAGACAATGAGCAAGTGGACAATCTCAAGCCGCGAGCCGGGAGTCGATTCACGTATCTCGGAAGGCTCCATACTTATTTTGATCTCACCGATAACCACAGTATCGACTTAGGGACGAGCCTGGCCTATACGCCCTCGGTGCGCCTTACCGGCGATGCTTCCGGGGGTGATCGGATTCTTGGTGGCGTCGATTTGACCTATCGCTACCAGCCGTTGGCCAGCACGGTTTATCAGGGTTTCACGTGGGGGTCGGAGTTCTATAACAACAGCCAGCGGTTCCCGTTTGACATCGAGGTTCCGAATGAGGATGACCCGAGTATTTTGGAAACCCAAACTGTGGGTAAGCGCCGGCGTTCGTACGGCGGTTATAGCTATGCCGAGTTAAAGTTAAATAGGAATTGGTCCACCGGATTTCTCTTCGATTACGCTCCGATCGTTGATAACCCAGGCCAGAGGACGCTCAGCTATTCCCCGTACCTGACCTGGTACCTCAGCGAATTTAACCGGCTGCGTTTTCAATACAGCTACTTGAGCAATAATTTTAAAGCGGACAAAGCTGAGAAAGGCAATCAATTTTTTGTCCAGTGGACGACTGTGATCGGAGCTCATACCCACGGCTTTGTTACACGTTAGGGATTTATTTACTTAAAGGAGTTTGTTTATGAAAATCTTGAAAAGCAGAACCTTGAGTTTATTTTTTACCGTCCTCGCGTCAACCTGGCTGTATTCGGGCTTGGTTTTCGCGCAGCAGATTCGTGCCGTGGCGACGTGGCCGGCTTTGGCTGATATTACCCGGCAGGTGGGGAAAGAGCTGGTGAATGTGGAGAGTCTGGCTACAGGAGTTGAAGATGCGCACGGAGTTCCGATAAGGCCCAGCTTTGTCCCGAGACTAAACCGAGCCGACGTCCTCGTGTTGATTGGATTGGATGATGAGCAAACGTGGCTCCCCGCGCTTTTGGAGGTTGCTAGCAATCCCAAAATTTTGCCGGGGCGACCAGGCTATATAGACTGTTCGTTGGGCATATCGGTGCTAGAGACGCCCATCCGTGTGGACCGCGCAGAGGGCGATGTTCACCCGAAAGGAAATCCTCACTACCTGTTGGATCCGGTTAGAGCGAAAATCGTCGCTCGGAACATCGCCACTGGTCTGACGCGGAACTTTCCTCAACATCAGCAGAGCTTTGAAAAAAATCTTAAAGCCTATGTTGCCGAGTTAGACAACTGGATTGGCCGGTGGGAGAAGATGGCAGCGCCTCTGCGTGGCGTTAAATTTGTGGATTATCATCCGGAATGGGTTTATCTTGCTGATCGATTCGGCATGAAGCTAGTAGGCAGCGTTGAGCTCAAGCCTGGAATCGAGCCGACGCCAAATCACCTAGTGGAGTTGGTGCAGCAGATCAAACAAGAGAAAGCCCGGCTTCTCATTTATGGTGCTCAGAATCCACGCCTACCCCAGCAGATCGCATCCGAAAGCGGCATCAAGGTTGTGCGCCTGTACAGCGGTGGAGGAAACCAGCCGGAAACCGATACCTATATCAAATGGATCGATTATACTGTGCGCACCTTGGTGCAGTCCGTCAGTTAGAGGGGATGGAGTTGGGACAAGACATCGATGAAATACAGAGTGCCAGAGGGAGGGTTTCGAAGGATGATTCTCTGCCTCTGGTATCCCTGCAAAATGTCAGTCTGGGCTACGACTCGGAGCCGGTTCTGCAGAACGTTGACTTGACGATATATCCCGGCGATCTTATTGGCCTGGCCGGTCCTAACGGTTCGGGAAAGACGACACTTTTCAGGGCTATTCTTGGACTCTTGCCGATTCTTAGCGGCACCGTCTCTCGTAATTGTCCCTTGTCCAATTTTGGCTATGTTCCCCAGAGCGCCGCGCTTGATCCACAATTCCCCTTGAGCACGGGGGAGGTTGTGGAGATGGGAGCCTATGGGCGAATTCGTCCCTATGAGTTTTTTCCCGCTGCAGAAAAAAAGCAGATCGGAGAAGTTCTAGACCAGGTTGGCTTGCGGCAGCTGGCGGCGCGATCTTTTTTTTCCCTTTCCGGCGGTCAAAAGCAGCGCATTCTTATCGCCCGGGCCCTGATGGTGAAGCCGAAGATTATGATTTTGGATGAACCTCTTTCAGGAGTGGACGAAGAATCCCGAAAGAGTATCAGCGAACTCCTGGTTGGGCTGACCCGACACAGTGGCTTGGCAATATTTTTTTCCAGCCACGATGTCCCAATGGTGCGAAGAGTTGCGGACCGGTTCCTACGGGTCGACAAGGGTAAGATATGGTGGGAAAAGAAAGGGGTGGAGCTTCATCCATGAGCACTTTTCTCGAAATTCTCAGCCCCTCTTATCTGCTCTTCCCGGCACTTTTGGGGACGGCGATCCTCGGACTCGTATGCCCGCTGATTGGTTCTTATCTCATTCTTCGTAGAACGGTATTCCTCGGCCTGACGCTGCCGCAGATCGCTGCTGCCGGAGTCTCCTTTACTTTCTGGTTGCAGCAGACCGGGTTTTTGCCCCAATGGCAACAAGGGGAGCGGGGAATCGGAATGATCGGTTCACTCTTATTTACCTTTTTAGGGATGGGACTACTGGGCTATCTGGAGCAGCGCAGAAAAGGGATAGCCGAAGGCCGTCTTGCGGCCGCCTACGCGCTGGCAGGGGCTTTGACGATTCTTTTTATCGTCTTCAACCCGGCGGGCCAAATTGAGGTACTCAATCTCTTGAAAGGGGAAGTCATCGCGCTCTCCAAAGGAGAGCTGCGGCTTTTGGCGACCGTGTTCGGCCTCGTGCTCGTGGGAATGCTGCTGTTTCGCCGGGAGTTTCTTTTGACTTCCTTCGACCGCGACTTGGCTTTTCTGTTGAAAGGCCGGCAGATCATTTGGGACGTCCTGCTTTACCTTCTTGCCGGGGTGAGCATCGCCTTTGGCGTGATCATGGCCGGACCTTTGTTGCTTTTCGGATTTCTTGTGCTGCCCGCGCTGGCGGCGCGGCCACTGGTGAACAACATGAGTTCCTTCTTATGGCTTTCTTCCCTTCTAGGCCTCGCCATGGCGGTGTTCGGTTTCTACAGCTCGGTGCGTTTAGACCTGCCTTTGGGACCGACGGACGTGACTCTAGGATGCTGCCTGATTTTCCTCGCCTACGCGCTGCGGCGCATTTCGCCCAGACGGGCGCTGGGGCTGATCGTTTTGAGTTCGGTTGCACTGTGGACTTACGGATGCGCCACGCCAACGGCACCTTTGCCGGAGGCCAAGGCCCTGAACAACCAAACTCTCTGGTTGGCGAAAGTGAAGAATAGCACCGGATTGTCGTTGCTTTTACCTGCAACCAATCCGTTGCGTTCGCTCGCCGAGATGGCGGGAAAAATTTCCTCAGACTACCGACAGAGCGTGATGGATTTGTTGCGCGACGACTTGCGGCGAGAGCTTGAGCAGAGAGGCTTTCGCGTTACCCTTCCTGAGCAGACGGATTCGCGTTTCCCGGCTTTTCCAGCGGATACAGGCAACGCCGTTCGGTTGGCTCGTGAGGGAAAACTTTCAGGTCTCATATTCGTCAGCGAGATCTGGCGTTGGGAGGCGGATTCGCGGCAGTTCGTTAGAGTCTTCGCTGATTTCAAAATTGTCAGGACAGATGACGGCAGCGTTCTGTGGGAAAGACGAATCCAACGCGCCGTTCCCACTCCCAGCGCGACGAATCTGGGACAGGCCTATACGGATTCTGTTAAAGAAATCGTGCGCGATCTGTTTGCGGGATGAAAAGGTGAAGCTACGCCGGTCGCATGGTCTTATAGCCTTGTCAGCGTCCTTTTAGTGAGCCTTCTTTCGCTCGTGGGTATCGCCTTCATCTCAATCAGCGAGCAGAGGCTAAAGCAGATAATTTTTGTCATGGTCAGCCTCGCTGTCGGTAGTTTGTTCGGCGACGCCTTCATCCACCTGTTGCCGCAATCGTTTGAGAAATCTCATGCGACAGTGGAAGCCTCTCTCTGGGTCCTGGCTGGAATATTCTTATTCTTCATCCTTGAGAAGTTTCTCCGCTGGAGGCATCAGCACACCTTGGAAGCCAACCATACCATCCATCCTGTCGGCTACATGAATTTGTTCGCTGATGGCGTCCACAATTTTATCGATGGAATGATCATCGGAGCGTCTTACCTGGTTAGTTTGCCTGTGGGAATCGCGACCACGATAGCTGTGATTTTTCACGAGATACCGCATGAACTGGGTAACTTCTTCGTCTTGCTTTACGCCGGGTTCACCAAGACAAGGGCGCTGTTTTTTAACTTTTTAACCGGACTTTTTGCCATCTTGGGAACGCTCGTCGCCCTCGTGGTTGGTGCCAGGGTGGAGGATTTCTCTTCGTTGATGCTGCCGTTGGCGGCCGGGGGGTTTATCTATATCGCTGGGTCCGATTTGGTGCCCGAACTAAACAAAGAGGTGGAACTGTCCAAATCCCTCGTGCAACTGGTGGCCATAGCAACAGGTGTTGGGTTAATGCTGCTATTAGCCCTAGTGGAATGAGGTTTCCCTGCGCGCCTTTTCCTCCTAAGGGCCCTTTGCTATAGTCCGTGCATGTCTTCGATCCTGATCAAAAACATCGGCACTCTGGTTACGGGAAAGTTAGAGAGGCCGCTGCGACAGGCGGATTCGATCTTGATCAAAGACGGTGTTGTTCAAGCCATCGGCAATGGTTTGTCCCAGGCCGCTGACCACACCATTGACGCCAACGGCATCACGGCGATTCCGGGATTGATCGACTCCCATTCCCACCCATCCATCGGCGAATATACACCGGCACAAAACTCGCTATCGTGGATCACCAACTATATGCACGGCGGCGTGACTGCGCTGATCTCCGCCGGCGAGCTGCATCTCCCGGGGCTGCCACTGCCGCCGGATGCTCGAACGGCGTTGTCGGTCGCGATTGTCACCAAGCGCTGCTACGATAACCTGCGGCCGTCTGGCGTCAAAGTCCACGCCGGCACGCTTCTGTTGGTTCCTGGATTGACCGAAAAGGATTTCGACGAGATTGCCTCTATCGGCATCAAACTCGTAAAGTTTATTTTCTACGACTACAGCCTGTTGCCGAACGGCGAGGCTGAACGTTACGTCAGCTGGGCGCACGTGCGTGGCATCAAAGTGAAGATCCACTCCGGCGGTGTGTCGCGATCGGGCGTGAGCCAGGTGGCGGGATGGGAGATCGTGCAAAAGATCAAGCCCGATATCATCGGCCATATTACCGGCGGACCGATTCCGATGCCGGAAGAAGATATGATTCGCATCGCCAACGAGACGGATTGCTTCGTCGAGATCTGCAGTTCAGGCAACTACCGCTTGGCTTTAAGTCTGATCCGTGTGGTCAAGGCAAAGAGCGTCTATCATCGCGTGCTCATCGGCACCGACACGCCAGGCGGAACCGGCGTCATCCCGCGGGGCATCCTGCGCGAGATCGCTTATATATCGTCCGTCGGCGAAGTTCCGCCGGAAAAGACCATTTGTATGGCCACGGGAAACGTCGGACGCGCGCACGGGCTCGACATCGGTATACTCGAAGAAGGACGGCCCGCGGACATCGTATTGATGCATAAGATTACCGGATCCGTTGCCCGGGACGCGTTGGACTCATTTTCCAAGGGTGATCTGCCGGGTATTTCCTACGTCATTATCGACGGAGAAATTCGCGTCGCCGGCCGGAGCCAACAGACGCCCCCGCCGGAGCGCGTGGCGAGTGAAACATGCTGTTAGGGTTGGATGCCGTGCGTTGCAGATGGGTTTGCGTGATTTAAAGTTTAGTCCCCGTGTCAGAATGACAGCGGGAGTGAGGAGAAAGTTCAGTGAGCGTTTTTGAATTTGGTGTGGGACTGTTTCCAACGGAACCACTACCGAAGATGATTCATCTCGCCAAGCTCTCTGAGGAACTAGGCTTTAGCCACCTTTGGGTCGGTGACTCTCACCTCATCTGGCGCGAGGCCTACGTCAACATGGCCGCCGTCGCCTTGAATACTTCCAAGGTCAAGATCGGCACCGGCGTCACCAATCCGCTGACGCGCCATCCGTCTGTTGTCGCCAGCGCCTATGCAACGTTGGAAGAATATTCCCCGGGCCGAATGATCGTTGGCATCGGCTTGGGCGACAGCTCCGTCGAGACTATGGGGATGAAACCGGCGAAACTTTCCTACTTCGAAAAGACCATGCAGCAGGTGCGTGACTTGTTGGCCGGCAAGGAAGTCCAGCTAGATACCGGCAAGATTCACCTGCTGCATCCGTGCAAAAGCAAAGTTCCCATCTACATCGCAGCCAGCGGGCCCAAGATGCTTGAGCTGTCCGGTCGCATTGCCGACGGCATCATCGTGCTTGTCGGCGTCGCAGATGAATATATCGATCACGCAAAAGACAGGATCGCTGCGGGAGCGAAAGCGGCGGGACGGAAGCTGGGAGATATTAGTCTAGTTCTTTGGGTTCCCTGCGCCGTCTCA
>JAHKKJ010000443.1 GCA_020027655.1 Deltaproteobacteria bacterium
CGAAATGCAGTATGAATTTAACTGTCCCTGGCTCAACTTTGTCGGGGAGGTCGCTGCGGGTCTTGACCATCTGGATCATCCCTTCGGAGCGCGGCGCCTCTTCCAAAAACTGATCGATCTGGTCCAGGGCGGTTTCCAGGTAGCGCCCGGTGTTCTGCGAGTGCGAATAGGAATCGCCGCTGATCGCATAAACGCAGAGGTTGATGCCGTCGCGGATCAATCGCGGCGCGATGCCATCGCGGATAGGCGATTTTTCGCCGACGGACGTCCGATACAACTGCTCATAGACGTCGCGGTGGCCTTCCACGACTAAATATTTTTGCAACATTTCTTTTCCGTCCATGTTATAGTCCCTTCCGGCTAATGTGGTGTATTCGAAGTTCGCTAACTAATGTTTGTATTATTTCGGAAACAAATCTCCCCTTCCCCTCTTTTGCAAAGAGGGGTTAAAGTCCTACAGAGAAAATTCCCCTTTGAAAAAAGGGGGACAGAGGGGGATTTGAGTGCGCCTTCAGTCGCTGGCATCGTTTGGAGTTTCTAAATGAACTTCTGGGACACCACACTAGCCGTCAGCTACTAACATTTACAAATTCCTTATACGCAACTTACTCTTGTTTTTTCTAAAGAACAAAACCTTGAGCTATCGGCGACTGTTCGCACTCATTCTGCTGTTTTTTTGCGCCGCCTGCGAAACCAGTCCGAAAGGCGGCACAGCGGGAAAAAATTTTCGCGTCAATCTCAGCACCGAGCCGCCCAGTCTGGACTGGTCGTTGGCCACGGACCATGTCTCTTTCAATGTCATTGCCAACTTGATGGTCGGACTGACGGAATTTGACAAGCAGCTCAAACCGGCGCCGGTCATCGCCAAGTCCTGGGATATTCTGGAGGGCGGGCGAAAACTGGTTTTTCATCTGCGCGACGACGTTACCTGGAGCGACGGTAAAAAAGTCCGCGCCCAAGATTTCGAATATTCCTGGAAGAGACTCCTCGACCCCAAAACCGGCTCCCAATATGCCTACATCTTGTTCGACATTGAAAACGCCCAGGAGTTCCACGAAGGTAAACAGACCGATGCGAGTGCCGTTGGGGTCCAGGCGCAGGATGATTTCACCCTCACGGTCCGACTTCGTCACCCGGCGTCTTATTTTTTGGCTATCACCACTTTTGAAACCACTTTTCCCCAGCGACAGGACATCATCGAGAAGTTCGATTCCCGCTGGACCGACCCCGAAAACATTGTGACCAACGGACCGTTTTTGCTGTCATCTTGGAAGCATGAGAATGAGATCGAGCTGAAACCCAACCCTAATTACTTTCGCGCCAAGCCGGCCATCGACAAAGTTACGATGTTGATGGTGAAGGAGAAAACCACCGCCGTCGCGATGTACGAACAAGGTCAGTTGGACTTCCTCGACGATCACAGCATCCCGGCATTGGAAAAAAACCGTCTATCCAAACAACGCGGCTTTAAAAGAGTGCCGCAATTGCGCGGCGAGTATTACGGATTCGCCGTTGATCGAAAGCCCTTCAATGATCCACGCGTCAGGAAAGCTTTTGCCATGGCCATCGACCGGAGCGTCTTTCCGAAAATTCTTCACGGCGGCGAGGAACCGGCATCCTCTTGGATACCTCCCGGCATGCTGGCGCATAACCCAAAGATCGGCCTTCACTTCAATCCGCCCGAGGCGCGCCGGCTCCTGCGTGAGGCCGGCTACCCGGAAGGGAAAGGATTTCCCCGCATCGTCTTGGGTTACGACAACGAGGAAGACCGAAAGTTGGTGGCCGAAGCGGTCCAGGGAATGTGGCAGAGAAATCTGGGGATTGTCGTCGGATTAGAGAATCAGGAATGGAAAGTTTATCTCAAGAAGCTGCAGAATGATCCCTTTCCCGTGTTTCGCGACGGTTGGGGCGCCGACTACCCCGACCCGGACAACTTCATGAAGCTTTTCACCTCCAACAGTGGCAACAACCACCTGCGTTGGAAAAACAACCGATATGACCAGCTGGCGGAGCGTGCCGCCCGCGAGTTCGACACCAAGAAGCGTGTGAGACTCTACGATGACGCGCAAAGGATTCTCTGCGAAACCGAGCTTCCGATGGTGCCGCTTTATTGGCGAACCGAGAGTACCGTTCTCAATCCGCTTTTCACTGGTTTGGAGATGAATTCCATGGGCCGCTTGGATTTACATCAGGTGCGACCGGCGGAACCAACGAACTCACGGTGAATTCACGGCGCCCTCTATTTGCCATGAAGTCGGAAATCACATAATGTTAGCTCCCAATCAGGGGCAGACACATCAAGACCTTTGACACTCTTCAAACATCCTGGAAAGGCTAAGGATATGGAACTCACCGAAGACGATGTGCTTCACATACTAAAATTAATTGATGAATCTAAATTCGACTACTTTCAGTTGGAAGTCGGCGAGCTCAAGATCACCGTCAGTAAAGGCGATCCCATTCCGCTTGCTTCGTCCCCGCGCAGCGCCCCTGTTTCGCAGTCTCCCGGCGCCGCCGTGGTAGAAGCGCCGAAAGCAACTCCGGCCGCGCCTGCGCCGCAGAGCGCCGCGCCCAACATCGACGCCAAAGCGGCAGCCGAGGGACTCCTGCCGATCACGGCTCCGATACTTGGCACCTTCTACGTCGCGCCTGAACCCGGCGCGCCACCCTTCGTGCAAGTCGGCGCAGCGATCACCGAAGATACCACCGTCGGGCTCATCGAGGTGATGAAAGTCTTCAATAGTGTGCGCGCCAACGTGAAGGGGACGGTTACTCAAGTGGTTGCCCAAAACGGCCAGTTTGTCGAATACGGGCAGACGCTTTTTCTCGTAAAACCATGAGCGTGACCCGGGTACTGGTCGCCAACCGGGGCGAAATCGCAGTCCGCATCATTCGAGCCTGTCAAAGTCTGGGGATTGAAACCGTCGCCGCAGTCTCCGAAGCGGACCGAGAGAGTCTCGCCGCAAAGATGGCCAACCGCGCGGTTTGCATCGGGCCGCCCCGCTCATCCGATAGCTATCTCAAAACCGGGACGTTAGTGGCGGCCGCACAGAGCACGGGCTGCGATGCTCTCCATCCGGGTTACGGCTTTCTATCCGAGAGAGCCGAGCTTGCCCAGACCTGCGCCGACAACAAGATCACTTTTATCGGTCCCAGCGCCGAGAACATCACCAACATGGGTGACAAGCTGGAAGCGCGCAAAATCGCCGTTTCCTGCGGCGTACCGACAGTGCCCGGATCCGATCACGCTAAAAATCCGCGCGAAGCCGCCGCTCAGGCGGAGAAGATCGGCTATCCGGTGCTGCTCAAGGCCTCCGCCGGAGGCGGTGGCCGGGGGATCAAGCTGGTCTGGAATCCGAGCGAAATGCCGACGACCTTCAGCACCGCCGCCGCAGAAGCCCGGGCGGCGTTCGGCAACGACACGCTTTACATGGAACGATACATCGGCAACGCCAGGCATATTGAAGTCCAGGTGCTGGGTGACCGATCCGGCAACGTCATTCATCTGGGCGAACGTGACTGTTCTCTGCAACGGCGCCATCAAAAAATCATCGAGGAAGCTCCCGCCTATGCCGTGTCCACAAAGGTTCGTGATCAAATCTGCCACGCCGCGGCTATCTTGGCGCGAAGCATCGGCTATCAAAATGCCGGCACAGTGGAATTTATCTTTGACAACGATACCAACGAGTTTTTCTTTCTTGAGATGAATACGCGCATTCAGGTCGAACATCCCGTGACCGAAATGATCACGGGGGTGGACCTTGTGGCACAGCAACTGCGGATTGCGCGCGGCGAACCGCTGCCGTTTAAGCAATCCGATGTTCGCTTTTTCGGTCACGCCATCGAATGTCGCATCAACGCCGAGTCGCCGCAGCATGGATTTCGTCCTTGCCCCGGACGGATCACCCACTGGCAGGGACCGGAGGGCAGCGGCATTCGGCTGGATACCCACTGCTATTCCGGTTACTTCGTCCCGCCCTTCTACGATTCACTTCTGGCAAAGCTGATCGTCCATGGCGGGGATCGCACTGAGGCCGCGGCCCGCACGAAACAGGCGTTGGCATCGTTCCAGGTTCAAGGCATCGACACCGGCATCCCGTTTCTCCAGGCGGTCATCGATGATGCCGATTACGTAGACGGTAAAGTAAATACCCGCTGGCTTGAGAAAAAACTCGAACAATACTCTGCGGCCCATACCGGGTGACGGTTGCGTTTAAGACTCATGGGGTTGCAGCCTGTTCAAGAAGATAGAGGGGGCAAAACTTTGAACGGCTTGAACGCTTCCGAGGCCTTCGAGTCCGGACTCTTCATGGACCGAGCCAAAGTCACGACAACGGGACCGAGGAGTAAGCATCGG
>JAHKKJ010000444.1 GCA_020027655.1 Deltaproteobacteria bacterium
GTTCGACACCAACGTTCATTCTGTGCTGCAATATGCGGTCGCTACTCTTCATGTCAAGCACATCATCGTCTGCGGCCACTACGGTTGCGGCGGGGTGCTCGCCGCGCTGCGAGAATGGTCGGGGCTGCCGCTGGAAAATTGGCTGGCTCATGTGCGGGCCGTTTACCGCGCTCACAAAGACGAGTTGGATGCCGCGCCCGACGAAGACGCACGTTGGCGTCGCTTGTGTGAGCTGAACGTCATGGCCCAAGTCCATGCAGTGCGCGAAGCTGAGATCGTTAAGCAGGCGTGGAGAAAGGACCATCCGGTGGTCGTCCATGGCTGGATCTATGATCTTAGGGAAGGTTTGTTGAGAGACTTAGACTTGAGTTAACTGGACAACACTCTTCGTCGAGCTCCTATGGCTGACCACCTGCTTTGGAGGCCTGAACCGGTCGACCATCAATCCCCACCATCCAGTTACGTTCGGGGGCGTGGCATTTTAAGTTCAAACAGTTCCAGCCGTTCAACCGCTTTGCTCCGTTCAAGTCGTTAACAGATCTGAGGACTTGGGGAAACTCTGACGTTTCGAGAATTCCTGAAACGTCGAAATGAACTCAGTCGATGAGCGCGCAAACGATTGGAGACATACGAGAAAAAAACTCTCAAAGAGTCATCGCCACTCGTTACCTCTTGGTCTATACTCATTCGTATGAAACACGTGATCGATCCTGAAGGCCGGCGGCTGCCGATCAAGCTGGATACGACTTCGAACGGGGAATTCGCGCCGGTTGCGCTCTCGCCGGCCAATCGCGCCGGCAATCTCCTGGCGCATGAGGCGGCGGCGAAGAACGCGAAGGGACTGGGTCTCAGCCGCCGCGATTTCCTGGTTTCGGCTTGCGGCGCGGCGAGCGCGTTGCTGGCGTTCAATGCGGCCAACGCCGCAGCCGGCAAGCGCGGCGGCTTCTTCGAGCTTGAAGCTGAAGCCGCGCTGGAACCGCAGCTCGCCCAGGCGCTGGTCGGCGGCAAAGGTGAGTTTATCTTCGACGTGCAGGGGCACTTCGTCGATCCAACCGGCGCGTGGGTGAAGACCGCGCCGGCAGACGCTTTCAAGTGGTCGCCCAAGGCGGCGTGCGGGCTCGCCGCCAAACCCGGCGCGCGGAGTTACCTCAACTGCCTGGGACCCGAGGAATTCGTGAAAGACGTCTTTCTCGACAGCGATACCGATATGATGGTGCTCTCGTTCGTGCCCTCGCGCCGTGATTCCGAGCCGCTCACGATCCAGGCGGCGGATGCGGTGCGCCGCATCGTCGACCGCATGGAAGGCACGCATCGCCTGCTGCTCCACGGCCGCGTCAACCCGAATCAACCGGGCGATCTCGAGTCAATGGACGAGCTGAAAGAGCGCTGGAAGGTGAGCGCGTGGAAGACCTATACCCAGTGGGGCGTCGACGGCAAAGGCTTCTTCCTGTCGGACGCCATCGGCACGCGCTTCATCGAGAAGGCGCGCGCACTCGGCGTGAAGGTGATCTGCGTGCACAAGGGACTGCCCTTCGGCAGGCAGTCATACGAGCACAGCCAGTGCAGCGACATCGGCGTCGTGGCGAAGCGCTTCCCGGATGTGAGCTTCCTCATCTATCACTCGGGTTTCGTCACCGGCGTCCCCGAGCGCGCGTACACCGGGCGCGGCGCCAGCGACGGTATCGACACCCTCATCCGGTCACTGGTGGAGAACGGCATCAAACCGAACGGCAATGTGTACGCCGAGCTCGGCAGCACCTGGCGCTTCCTCATGCGCGACCCCGACAGCGCGGCGCATGCGCTCGGGAAGCTCATCAAGTACTGCGGCGAGAACAACGTGCTCTGGGGCACCGACTCCATCTGGTACGGCTCGCCACAGGACCAGATCCAGGCGTTTCGCACTTTCCAGATCTCCCCCGAGCTGCGCGCGCAGCACGGTTACCCCGAGATCACCCCGGCGCTACGCGCCAAGATCTTCGGGCTGAACGCGACCCAAGTTTACGCGATCAGCGCCGACGAAGTGAAGAAGCACACCCGTGCCGACCGCGTCGCCGGCGAGCGTCTCGCCTACCGCGAGCACCCCGAGCCGCACTATCTCACCTACGGGCCTAAGACCCGGCGCGAATTCCTGAATCTGCTACGCTGGAACGGCGGGTCGCGCGCTTAGCAGCCTCGCTAGGTTCAAAGTTCAACGTTCCAGGTTCAAGGTTTAAGGAGTAAGCAACCGCGATCGGAGAGCATTGGCCCGCCGAAAAGAGGCGTGCTCGCATCGCGGAGGCTTGCGTTTGCTAAATGAATCACAACCCGTAAAGCGCCCGGGCGTTGTCACTGACTATCTTGTTGGCGACCGAGCCGCTTAACCGCTTGTCGTTCAACACACCGCGAAGCGCCAGTAACTCCGTTGCGCTATCGGCGTGGCCGTAGTCGGTGCCAACGACCAGGTTGTCTTCGCCGGCATGCTCGACGATGTATGGAAGATCATCGCTGGTTTCGCAGCCGACGTAGAAACGGCTCTCGCGCAGCAGTTCCTTCTTATTTAATTCCCTGCCCTGGATGTGGTAGCGCTTGGCGAGATCGGTGAGCACATAGGGCAGCCACTGGGCGCTGACTTCAAGGAAAGCCACTTTCAGTCTTGGGAACCGCTCCGGGATGCCGTCCATGATCATGTTGTGGAACGCGCCCACGAGCACCAACTTGAACTTCGAGAAGGCGATGGTTTCGTATTTGAAGTAGTTGAACAAGATCGGACTTCCCGTGGCGGAGTGAATGCAGATCGGCAAGTCCAATCGGCTTGCCGCATCATAGAGCGGAAAGAAGTAGGAATCGCTCAGCAGCAGATCGCACTCCGATCCGCGAAGAAAAATACCGACCGCGCCGTTCTCCTTTGCGAGCTTTGCTTCGTCATAAATTTTATCCATGCTGAGGAGCGGCAATACCGCGACCCAGCGCAGCCGCTCTTTTGCCTGCCGCCAGATATCCGCCATCCACCGGTTATAGCTGCAGCATAGCGCCAGCTCGATTTCGGGCCGCGGCGTGAGCGGAATAATAAAGATTGTCGGAAAAATGACCTGAATGTCGACGCCAAGCTCGTCCATGTGCTTGAGACGCGCGTGGACATCGCGTAATTCCCGGGAAGTCATCGGCGTGTTCTTACCGACGTTGCGCGATTTAAGCCGCAGGGTGCCGTCGACCAGCCAATACTCATCCGTCGATGAGCCGTCGTTGGGGCCGACGATCTGGGGTCTGAACTTGCGTTCAGCGCCCTCCATGTATTCCCAGGTTTTTTCCGTCTCCAGAACGTGCGCATCGGCGTCGATCCGAAGCATGACCGGAACCTCCGTCTAGAGTTTGTTTTGTGATCGGTTGATGCGATCGGCTGCTCGGTTCATAACACCCGCCGGCCTGCCGCGTCAACAAACGTATCCTCGACACAGCCTGACTCTGTGATACGTATTTTTTTCGGCAGTGACGTGACCTTGATGAGTTACGTCAAGATCGGAAGTGCTAGTAATGCGACGATGCGATCTAGTAGAACCGACCACCCTCGAGGAAGCTTGCGGTCTCATCGCCAATAACGACGATGCGAACGATCCGGAGGGCGCCGCTAGTCACCCCTGCTGAGTCGATGATGAATCAACACTTACGAGCTGGGGGAACTTCGCTAGCATCGCTTCACTAGGCATTGCTTTTAGCCTTAGTCCCAACTCCTGCGAAAGCATGATGGCATTCGCCGGCGCATTGGCGCGGGCGTGATTGTTGAAGAAGGCATATCCCTTCTTGATTTGTGGGGTGCTCGTGGCGACTTTGATCCGCTCCGCAATTTTCTTGATCTCATCACGCGAGTAGCAGTAATCGTAGCGCTCCCACGACTCCTTGGGCCGCCACCACGCCTTTGCATTGCGGCCATGGGCGCGAAAGTAAAATATCTCGCCGATCGGCGCGGTATCCTGGCGGATGGAAGAGGCAAACTTGGGCTCGTCGATGAGCACCCCACTCGCTCGATTTTCTTCTAACAGCGCTCTGATCTCAGGGCTCTCATTCCAACTGTTATGCCGAAGCTCGACCACCTTGGGATAATCATAGAACGCCTGTAGCGTCCGCTCGACTTTTGCCTTGTTCTCGGGAGTGCAATGGTATCCGGTTGGATACTGCAAAAGCAGCGCTCCGAGTTTTCCGGCTTCGGCGAGAGGTTGAATGCCGCCACGAAATTCATCTACGTCTTCCTGCGTTGCCGGTTGCCACTGGTCTTCCGAGCCTTTTCGCCCAATCTTCATCGGATGGGTGAATTTCTGCCAAAGTTTTATCGCGAAGCTGAAGTCGGTTGGCGTCTGGTCGACCCAACCCCGGGTCACCGC
>JAHKKJ010000445.1 GCA_020027655.1 Deltaproteobacteria bacterium
TGCTTGAGAAGCAGCCGGGCCTGCATTCTTTCATCTGTCAATACGGGGTCAGCAGCATTGTATCCCTGGAACACTTTTTTGAGAGAAAGGAGCACGAAAATGAAAAAGTTCTCTGTTTTTGCGGCACTCGTGTCCTTGGTCATTGCGTCTCATAGCGAAGCATTGGCGAGCGAAGATATCATTGTGAAAAGGGAGGCCGCGGAGAGATTCGTGGTGTTGCCGAAAGGTGTTCGCTTTCCGGAAGGGATCACCGCCAATCCTAAGACTGAAGAGATTTACGTGGCCACCTTCGACTTCGGTCCCAACACTAACAAACTTCTGCGGTTTAAGAAAAATGGCCAGCTCGTCGCCCAGCGCGATTTCGGCGGGACGCCGCTCCTGGGACTTCAATTTAACCCTTGGGACAACAAGGTTTATATCTGTAACTTCGGGGCTTCCAAGATTCAGCGGATCGACGCAAATTTTAAGGATATGACAGAGATTGAGGACGTGGCTTCTATCCCCAGCATTGGGCCGCCACTCCCCCGAACTGTAGATAACCCGGACGGAACCATGGACACGATCACGTTTGGAAACGGTTTTCCCGCGCCCAACGCCCTTATTTTTGATAGGTACGGCAATCTTTTCGTATCGGACTCATTCCAAGGCGCGATCTTCCGGATTAATAATGCGGGCACATGCGCAACGCCTTGCCCGGTGGACCTGGTCAAACATGACGGCCTTTTGGCGACGGCTGGTTTCCCTCCCTTCGGCGCCAATGGTCTTGCATTGAGTAAGGACGGGACCAAGCTGTTTATTGCGAATACCGGGGACGATCGTATTTTGCGGCTGGATTTAACAACGAAAGACATTAGTATCTGGGCAGAAAGCATCGACGGCGCCGATGGGATTGCCTTTCACCACGGTTGGCTCGTGGTTGCGGCAAATCAGGGAGACCAGTTGGCGATTCTCAACGATAGCGGCCGCGTCATCGCCAAACTGGGCGATTTCCTAGGCATCCGAGGTGACGGATCGCCCCGTGGGCTGCTTTTCCCGGCAAGTCTCGTGATCATGGATGACAAGATATTCGTGACGAACCTCGCCTTGCCGTTGACGATGACGGAAGGGGATGAGCCCGAGGAGGATGTGACAAGGTACACGGTTTCGCAAATCGATATCCCGAAGCATTTGCCCTAAGGCAATTACGATAAAAACTGGCTCCAGGTCGAGCGTCTAATCCGGGCATCGACGTGTCGCCACATGGACCCACCGTGAAGTAAGCGACAAAAAAAACTTGATCGCTGACGTGTCATTAGGATAAGGTCTCAGAAGATGGACGGGGCTTGGAAGAAAAAGATTTCGATCCGGATCAACGGTGTCGAGCATATCCATGAGGTGGAGCCGCGGCTGCTGCTGGTGCATTTTCTTCGAGACGTGGCGGGACTGACAGGCACGCACATCGGCTGCGAAACCAGCATTTGTGGCGCGTGTACGGTCATGCTGAACGACGCGGCGGTGAAGTCGTGCACCGTGCTTGCCGTACAGGCGGACGGCGCTGATGTTTTGACCATCGAAGGTCTGGCGCAAGGGGAGAAACTCCATCCGATTCAAGAGGCCTTTTGGGAATGTCACGGGCTGCAGTGCGGTTTCTGCACTCCGGGAATGATTCTCACGGCGCACCAACTGCTGATGCGAAACCCGCAGCCTACAGAGGATGAAATCCGCCACGCTCTTGACGGAAATCTCTGCCGCTGCACCGGCTATCAGCACATCGTCGACGCGGTCCAGTACGCGGCAAAAAGGATAAAGCCCGGGTTAGTACGTAGTAAACAGAAGGCAGTAAGCAGAAAACAGTAGTCTCGATTGATGAGCACCTCACCCTCGCCCTCTCCCGCAAAGCGGGCGAGGGATAAGAATTAACTGTCGTTCAGAAACCCGAGACTCGGAACTTGAAACCCGAAACCGGAGAAAAGCTATGCCGGTAAGTAAGCTTGTAGGGGCCAAGGTCAAGCGACGTGAAGATCCCAGATTGATTCGCGGGCTTGGCCAATACGTGGACGATATCAATCTACCGGATACGCTTCACGTCGCCATTTTGAGAAGTCCCTACGCTCACGCGAAAATCAAAAGCTTGGAGACGGACAGCGCACGCCAACATCCCGGCGTCGTCGCTGTCGTCACGGGCGCGGAGATCAAAGATCAGGTTGGCACTCTGCCCGTTAGCGGCGGCAATGAAACGCTGAGAGTTCCCAAACACTACGTCCTCGCTGTCGACAAAGTCTGTTACGTCGGCGAGGGGGTCGCCGCCGTAGTCGCCGAGGATCGCTATACGGCCCGCGACGCGCTGGATCTGATTCGAGTAGAGTATGACCCTCTACCTGTGGTCACCGATCCCGAAAAGGCTCTGGCCCCGGACTCGCCGGTTATTCATTCCGAATGGCCTGACAACGTGGCCTTCCGCTCGGAGCAAAAGCAGGGAAATTTAACTAAGGCCTTCAAAGAAGCCGACAAGATCGTCAGGCAGCGCCTGGTGCACCAGCGCCTTGCGCCCATCGCCATCGAGTCGCGTGGGGTTGTGGCCCGCTATCTCGCCGCTGAAAAGGAACTTACGGTCTGGTCATCGACGCAGATTCCCCACATGCTTAAGAGCAATCTCGCTCAGATGCTCAAACTGACAGAGAATCAAGTGCGAGTGGTCGCGCCGGAAGTAGGCGGCGGATTCGGCAGCAAGCTCAATGTCTATGCCGAGGAAGGGCTGGTGGCTCACCTGTCGCTCAAGCTCAACCGTCCGGTGAAGTGGAGTGAAGGGCGCAGCGAAAATTTTCAAGCGACCATTCATGGCCGGGGCCAGGTGGGTGAAGTGGAAGCGGCGGTGAAAAAGGATGGAACGATCTTAGGGCTCAGATACAAAGTCATCGCCGATATCGGCGCCTACCATCAACTTTTCACACCCGCCATTCCGCCCTTTACGGGCCTCATGCTTTCCGGCTGCTATAAAATTCCGGCGATCAGCATGGAGCTCACGGCGGCTTTCACGAACAAGATGTCCACGGACGCTTACCGGGGAGCGGGACGGCCCGAGGCGACCTATGTGATCGAGCGGATGGTAGACCGGATCGCTCAAGAGCTGAAGATCGATCCCGTGAAGGTGCGCAGGAAAAACTTTCCGAAGCCGGCGGAATTTCCCTTTAAGACCGCAACGGGTCTGGCTTATGACAGCGGCAATTATCCGCTGGCGCTAAGCAAGGCGCTTAAACTCGCGGGCTATGAAAAGCTGCGCCGCGATCAGAAGCGACTCAGAAGTCGGGGACGATATTTGGGCATCGGGCTATCGACCTACGTTGAGATCTGCGCCATGGGACCGAAGGGGATGTGGGAGTACGGTAAGGTGCAAGTGGAGCCCAATGGGAAAGTCACGGTCTTGTCGGGCGCTTCACCCCACGGACAGGGGCAGGAAACCTCCTTTGCACAGATCGTCGCCGATGAATTGGGTGTCGAGCTGGATGATATCACGGTCATCCATGGCGACACCGCTACGGTGCCCAAGGGCATCGGCACTTTCGGCAGCCGGGCCACCGCAGTCGGTGGAATCGCCGTCTATCAATCGGCGCAAAAGGTCAAAGAAAGAGCGCGGGAGATCGCCTCCCATCTTCTGGAGGTGGACCCTGACGATCTGAACTTTGCGGAGGGGAGATTCAGCGTCAAGGGTGTGCCGAAGAGGGGGTTCACGATTCAACAAATCGCGCAGGAAGCCCACCTAGCCAAAAATCTGCCCAAAGGAATGGAATCTGGCCTTGCTGCGGATTCCCAGTTTGAGCCATCCAACTTTACCTTTCCATTCGGTACCCACATCTGCGTAGTGGAAGTCGAGCCGCAAACCGGCAGGATCGAAATCAAAAAATACGTGGCGGTGGATGACTGCGGCAAGGTCATCAATCCTCTACTCGTCGATGGACAGATCCAAGGAGGAATCGTCCAAGGTATGGGGCAGGCCTTCTTCGAAGAAGTAATCTATGACGAGAACGGCCAACTCCTCACTGGCAGCTTGATGAATTACGCTTTGCCGCGGGCGGCAGACCTGCCGCATTTGAATCTCACCCGGACGGAAACCCCGACTCCTGTGAATCCCCTGGGGATTAAAGGCATCGGCGAAGCAGGAACCATCGGCTCAACACCGGCTGTGGTGAATGCGGTGGTGGATGCGCTGGCTCCCTTTGGTGTTACCCACATCGACATGCCGCTCACGCCGCAAAAGATCTGGCTCTTGTGTCAAGAAACAAAAGCCGCGGGATCGGAAGGGCGAAGATGATCCCAGCCGCCTTTGATTACATCGCGCCGCAGAGTTTAGACGAGGCCGTGCGCGCCTTGGCCGACC
>JAHKKJ010000446.1 GCA_020027655.1 Deltaproteobacteria bacterium
GTGCACACTCGCATGCTGCCGAGGCTCGGGGAGAACCACTCTCACCTGATCCCCGTGGAAGATTATGCTCGCCTCGAGCGTGCTGTGGCCGGCGCGCTCCGCGAGACAGTCGGCCCGGACGAGGCCCCTGTCCTTGAAGGGCAGCTCCTCTCGCGCTATCCGGCGCCGTTTCACATGCCTCGACCTCAGGCGCTGCTCTTGGCATTGCGTCAGGTTCTCCCGCTTGTAGCTGACGCCGTGCTGCAACGGAGTCGTACTCTGTACGCAGCTTCAGAGGAGCCAAGCCGATGACGACACGATTGCGCGAAGGGGATAACGGGTCTAGCGATGTCCGCGGGGCGCATGGCGATGCCGGGAGTGCGGATTCGGTCAGCGCCGACCTCGTCGGCATCCTTGACACTGTCGATCTTCCCATAGTCGCGGTTGGCCGTGACTTCACTGTGGCGCGCTTCAACCGGGGGGCGGCAGCGGTGCTCGGCCTCACGCCATCGGACATCGGCCGGTCCCCCCGCGATATCCAAGTGCTCACAAACGTGATCGATCTCGAGGAGCTGTGCGCGCAGGTGATTGCCGACGGGGCACCGTTCCGGCGCGAAGTCCGGGACGGGGACAGGTGGTTTCTTCTTCGGATAGCCCCGTACACAAGAAGCGATCGCCAGATCGGCGGCACCGTGCTCACGTTCGCGAACGTGACCGCTTTCCGTGCCAGTATGGAGCAGGCAATTTACGAACGCGAGTACACAAAGGCGATCCTCAACACGGTGATCGGACCCTTGGTGGTCCTCGACGCCGACCTGCGCGTCCAGACAGCCAATCGGGCCTTCTACGCGATGTTCCAGGTCGCGCGTGAGGAAACGCAAGGTGTTCCGCTCTACGATCTGCGGAACCACGATTGGGATACTCCCCGGTTGTGGACGGCGCTGAAAGACACCATCTCCGACAATAGTGAGTTTCAGACCCTCGAGGTCGAGCACGACTTCCCGGCGATCGGACGTCGGACGGTCCTGCTCGATGCACGCCGGTTATCTCGAAAAGGTAATCCCGGGCACATGATTCTCCTGGCTTTCCAGGATATCACCGAGCGAAAAGAGGCAGAAGCAGCCAAGCTCAGACTGGCCGCCATCGTCGAGTCTTCGGATGATGCTATTATCAGTAAAGATCTGAACGGTGTTATTACCAGCTGGAATCGTGGTGCGGAGCAACTTTTTGGCTACCGAGACACAGAGATCATCGGCAAGCCGGTTACTCTTCTCATTCCAACTGATCGCCATAGCGAGGAGCCGGCGATTCTTGCTCGCATCCGTCGTGGCGAGCGTATCGAGCATTTTGAGACAGTTCGTCAATGCAAGGACGGAAGGTTGGTCGATATTTCGGTGACCATATCCCCGATCAAAGATGCGGAAGGGAAAATAATCGGCGCATCGAAGATTGCGCGGGATATAACACGCCGCAAACAGATGGAGGCGGCATTGGAGCAAGCTAAAGACGCTTTTGCCAAAGAACTTCAAAAGCGAGTCGAGGAGCGAACGGTCGAGTTGCAGCTTGCCAATACTACGCTTCGCAAAGAGATGGAGGAACAGAAAAAGCTGCAAAAGCAGCTTTGGCAAGCTCAGAAGATGGAAAGCGTGGGCACTCTGGCCGGCGGCATCGCCCATGATTTCAACAATATTTTGAATATCATCAAAGGATACGCGGGCCTCATCCGGCAGAATCCGTCAGTTGATGAGAAAGTCGCCGATAGCTTGAATGTCATCGAGGAGACTGTCGAACGCGGAGCTTACGGCGTACGGCAACTGCTGACTCTCGCGCGCAAAACAGAAGCTCGCGTGGCGCTTAGTAATCCCAATGACCTTCTGTCGGAGCTGAGCAAATTGCTCGAGCAAACGCTTCCGAAAACCATCGACATCGCTTTGGAACTCGAGGCCAAATTGCCGTCCATATCGGTGGATCCAAATCAAATCAATCAAGCGCTGCTCAATCTATCTGTGAATGCTCGCGACGCGTTGGCCGGAGGCGGCAGGCTGACCCTCAAGACCCTGTTGGTCGAAAGGGGTAAAGTACAAGATCTCGCGGGGACGGCCGAGCGCTATGTGTGTATAGAGGTAAAAGACACCGGCGCAGGAATGGATGCGGCCGTCCGGAACCGAATCTTCGAGCCTTTCTTCACTACCAAAAAGGTTGGCGAGGGTACAGGTTTGGGGCTCGCCATGGTTTACGGGATCGTAAAAAACCACAACGCTTTTATCGATGTGGAAAGCGAACTGGGACGCGGAACGACTTTTCGATTATATTTTCCCATAGCCCCCTTTCAAGATCGGCCGGCGGTTGATGAGATGTCAAGAGAAACATTAGCGGCTCCAAAAAGCGCAAGCGGCGGCGGGACTGTTCTCGTCGTCGAAGACGAAGAAAAAATGGTTTACCTGTTGAGAAAGGCCTTGTTGCGAAACGAATACGATGTCTTGGTAGCTCCAGACGGTGAACAGGCAATGGATCTCTACCATCGTCATAAACAGAAAATTCGTGTCGTGTTGCTGGATATGGGCCTTCCTAAAATTGCGGGCTGGGAAGTGATTCTACGGATGAAAAAAGAGAACCCGAACGTCAAAGTCATCGTCACCAGCGGATATATAGAGCCGGATCTCAAATCCAAAATGCAGCATGCCGGCGTGCAGGGCTTCATAGAGAAGCCTTATAATCCCGCCGACGTGGTTCAGATGGTGTGCGCTTCGCTTGACAGCCCGCCCCGTCAGTTAAATGCTTTTACATCTGATGAAACCCCGGGGTTGGAGTAGACCAGAACTGCGTTGTGCCTAAAGATATTGCCGCCCTTCAAGGGGATCGGGAACTTTCAGGCCGATTTTTTCAATCAAGGGATTTACTTCTTGAATGAATTCCTCTCTCGCCTGCGCATTGGTCCTGCGTTTTAAGCCCCAGTAAAGGTAGCGTTGGTCACGGGTGGAATCGGAGCGGCCAAACATGTCGAGCGCCTTGACGTACCAGAAATTCAGTGCCTTCTGGACTTTCTCCCCCGGTTCGTCGCCCTTCGCCGCCAGCTCCGTTGTCTTGCTTTGGCCGTACCCGATGTGCCCAATTTCCTCTTTCATAATCTCCGGCAAGATGCGCTCCAACGGCTTGTAAGTACAGCCGATGAATTCTTCCAATTGGTAGCGGCCCACGCGGTCGATCAGAAATCCAAAAACTGCAAAATCCTCCCACGTCGTGATGATGCCTCGAAAAGCGTCGAGGTAGCGCTTGTGATTGGGCGAGGTGAGCACGAAGGATACATCAACCCCCATATCTCCACCCACACGAGCGATCTTGCGGAAATGATCCATCTCTTCGGCGGCGGTGCGCGCCACCATTAATTGATCCACTTTACTCGGAGCCGACGGCAAGATGTCTTTTACATAAAGGTGAGGGCCGCCGATCTCGCAATCCGCCTGTATTGTAACGACCCGCCCTAGAAGCTCCCGATACTCAGCGTCCATTTTTTCGAGATCTTTCAATTCGATTTTTTCGCGAAACATAATGACCTCCTACTTTAAGACTATAACTATTAACTTCGATCTCAAGGGAGGTGAGGTTCGAAACTCATGAAAAACCGTTTGGGTGATCAAGCCATGGCGACTTGGGTTAGAGATGCAAATCAGAGTTTCGCCCTTTGACAAAGGGGCATTAAAGGAGAATTTTTCAGAGCTCTGAAACCGCCGTGACTGCAGAAATCTCCCCTGGCCCCTCTTTTCCAAAGAGGGGATCAGGGAGAGTGTTGGGTTTTTAGATGTCGGAGTTCTCGCCCATACGTGACGCCAGGGCTGGCGAATTTATAGGCTTATGGAGAAGGGTCGCGATTTTTTTGCCCATCTCACTGGGGCTATACGGCTTCGTAATCACGGCGCTCGAATCTTCTGTTTCTAAATGGGCTTCTATCTCAGGTGAAATAAAACCGGTGGCAAAGATTGCCTTTACGTTTGAGTCGGCCCCTTTCATCATTTTATAAGCTTCCCAACCATTTAGCTTCGGCAGGCCCAAATCCAGAACCACTAAATCAATTTCCTGTTTGTGCCGGAGATATGTCTCGACAGCCTCGGCGCCGTCTTTGGCCGTCAAAACCCTATAACCTTCGGCTGCAAGATGTTTCTGCATTAGATTCAGCTGATGGGTCTCGTCTTCGACGAAAAGAATCGTTGCGCCACTCCCAGCAGTTTGTTCTGTTTTCTTTTCTTCGTCCCCCGCTGCGCTATGAATGAGCGTTGCGGCGGCATCGCTCGGCACGGGCAAATAAATATCGAAAGTCGTGCCGTGGCCCGGCTCGCTCGCCATATCGATGAACCCGTTGT
>JAHKKJ010000447.1 GCA_020027655.1 Deltaproteobacteria bacterium
CAGGTCTGTTCGGTCTCTGCGGATCTCTTTTAGGTCAGCGCGGATCTCTTTGCGGTCCCTAAAGATTTCTTCTTTGCTGGCGCCATTGCGGATATCGCGACGAAGCTCTGCTCTATCCTTTCTCAGCTCCTGATAATCCCCGCGCAGCTCCTTGCGGCCTTGGCGGACTTCATTTCGTGCATTGCGAATATCTTTGAAATCCTGTCGAATCTCGGGCTTGTTATGGTGGCCACGGTTGTCATGACGAACGTCACGCCGGTAGTGATGCTTGTCTTGCCGGCCATGATTACGTTCCCAACGGCTGTGGCGGAAATCTCTTCGGCCATGATGGCGTTCCCACCGATCGTGGCGCAAATCTCTCCGACCGTGAAACTTCCCGTGACGGTCGCTTTGCCGGAAATGATGATGGCCATCGCCATCCTTGGCGTCAGCTGTCGCGGGTATCCCCGGGACGATTAGAACCCCCGCAACTATTGCGCTCAAAATGATCTTTCGTAAATTTTTCATATTAACCCCCTTTTCTGGTTAAAGCCTTTGATAAGTAATCCTACCTTCGGTAATCGTCGTCTTCTTGACCTTGGATGTAGTTACCAATCAGTGCGCCTGCCCCTAAACCCACCGCACCGCCGATGGCTGCGCCAGCTCCGGGATGACCCTTGGCGTTGCCGATAACCCCGCCAACGGCTGCACCACCGAGAGCGCCGATGCCTGCGCCTTTCTCTCGTGCTGTCAGTGGTCCGCCGGCGCAACCGGCGGCGGCAATCGCGGTCAGACCAACGGCGACGATCCAGGTCGAAAAGTTGTGCCCCTTTTTGTGGTTATTCATGTTTCCTCCTTTCGTATTTTTTGCACGCTCCATTTGGATCGCGAGTAGAGCAACGCAAATGCCATCGATCCGGCCGAGGCTAACTAACTAATTTTTTTCAGGTTGCTCGGAGGAGGTTGAAACCAGTCTGGTAAAAATTACTGGTCACCAGTGAAAATGTGACATAGGAAGTGGTGGGCGGAGTAATCGCTGCAGACTCGCCAGCGTAAATGGACGGCAACGATGGGAATTTACTCGGCCAAATGAAGACAAGACGCGAATAGGGTGTTCAAGGTAGGACGGACGTAGCGCGCCAAAAGGCAGAAGAGTCCCGAAATCTATTCACTTCGGCAATCAAGTGATGAGCCAATTACTTTCCTTCGAGGAGCATGAGGTTAGGATCTTCGAGATGCTGAATGACAACTCCGAGGAAACGTCCGGCTTCCACACCATCGATTACCCTGTGATCGAATGCAAGGGAGAGGGGCATAATCTTTCGGATGGCAATCTGTCCGCTTCTCACAACCGGCCGATCCTCTATCTTTCCCAATCCTAAGATCGCCACTTCAGGGTAATTGATAATAGGAGTCCCGTACGAAGCTCCGACAACGCCGTAATTGGTGATGGTAAAAGTACTGCCCTTTAGCTCATGGAGATCAATCTTTCTAAGCCTAGCCTTTTCGGCGAGGGTCGCTGTCTCCTTTGCCAAATCCAGAATGTTTTTTTTGTCAGCCTCTTTGATCACAAAGACAATAAGACCGTCAGTCGTGTCGACAGCAATTCCGATGTTGAAATACTTCTTGAGAATGATGGCTTCCGCGGCCTCGTCCAAGCTGGCATTGAAATAGGGATGGGCGTTCAAAGCCCGAATGACCGCCTTAATCAGAAAGGGAAGATAAGTAAGTTTCACTCCCTTTTCCTCTGCTACCTTTCTTTCTTTGGCGCGGACTTGCTCTAGCTCGGTGATGTCGGCATCTTCCCAGATGGTCACCTCGGCGACACGTTTAGAGGCCTCGGCCATACGCTTAGCGACCGTGCGCCGAATGCCTCGAAGCGGTATCTTTTCGACCGAACCGTAGGCGTCTGATTCCGCGCTAGTTTGCCGCGCACTTTTTGTCGACGCCTTCTCGACATCTTCTTTCGTGATTCTGCCCCCGGGGCCCGTGCCCTTTACACTTGCCAGATCTATTCCCGTCTGTTTGGCCAAGACACGGACGGCCGGTGTGGCCTGCACGGGATGAACGACTTCGACGACTTCATTATCGCTCAGCGTCCCCACCACGGTGCCAGAGTCCTTTTTTTCAGCTTCGAGCACGGGTGCTTCTTTGCCGCCCGCGTCTACCGTCGTCAGGACTTCACCGACTTTGATGATGTCACCTTCTTTGCAGTGGAGTTTTGCGACCTTCCCTGTATAGGGCGAATTGAGAGTAAGGAGCGCTTTATCGGTTTCAACCTCTAGCAGGTCCTGATCTTCCTTTACCGCATCGCCTTCCTTTACAAGCCATCGAACGATTTCCCCCTCAGCGATTCCTTCACCTACGTCGGGGAATTTGAACTCGCGCAGCATCGGAGGCTCCCAGGGTGTTAGAAGTTTAGAACCCGATCAACAGCTTCAGCGACTCTTTCTGCGTTGGGCAGATAGTACTTCTCCAGTTTCGGCAGAGGCATGACGGTGTCGAATCCGGCGACCCTTGCAACGGGTGCCTCTAGGTGCACCAGCGCTTTTTCATTGATCCGGGCGATAACCTCAGCGCCAACACCGCAGCTTGCGGGTGCTTCGTGCACGATCACGGCCTTGTGGGTCTTTTCCACGGATTCTATCACCGTTTGCATATCCAAAGGCGATAAAGTCCTGAGATCTATGATCTCGGGATTAATTCCCCTTTTCTCCATAAGAGTGGCTGCCTGCAAGGTGGGTTGGAGCATGGCGCCCCAAGTGATCAGCGTAATGTCGGTTCCTTCGATAACGATCCGTGATTGCCCGAGAGGAATGAGGTACTCCTCCTCCGGAACTTCTTCTCTCAAAGAACGGTAGAGCTTTTTGGGCTCCATGAAGATCACCGGATCAGGGTCGCGGATAGCCGCGATCAAAAGACCTTTAGCTTCGTAAGGAGTCGAGGGAATGACGACCTTGATTCCAGGCGTATGAACAAAATAGGCTTCGTTGCTGTCCGAGTGATGCTCCGGCGCTCGAATACCCCCTCCGTAAGGAAGCCTGACGACTATTGGACAGTGATAACGTCCTCGCGAGCGGGTTCTGATCCGTCCTGCATGACTAGCCAGCTGTTCCATGGAGGCATAAATAAAACCCTCAAACTGTATTTCGGCGATGGGTCTCAAGCCGTAAACCGCCATGCCAATCGCAACTCCTATGATTGCCGACTCCGACAGTGGTGTGTCTACGACTCGGGTCTCTCCGAAGATGTCGAACAGCCCCTGGGTGGCCCGAAAAACCCCACCATTTTTCCCCACATCCTCTCCAAGGATCAGCGCTCTTGGATCCTTCTCCATCTCTTGTTTCAGGGCTAAATTAATCGCCTCGATCATCGTTCGTTTTGCCATAACGACGGACCTCAGTCCCGGATGTCCCTTCTCCCGTTGGCGTTAAGGAAGCCTTCCAACTGCTCCTTAAGTTCCGCCGTGAGTTCGTGGAAGGTAAAGCGGAATATATCCCGTGGATCTGGAGGAGGGAAATTTTCCTGTTCATGGACAGCTTGTTCTACTTTCTCCTTGGCCTCTGAATAGACCGCTTGATCGTAAGAGTCATTCCAGAGGCGCTCTTTCTCCATATATATCTTCAGGCGTTCGATGGGGTCCTTCCTTCTCCACTGTTCCACTTCGTCGCGGCTGCGGTACCGCGCGGCATCGTCCGCTGTCGTGTGGTCCCCCAGGCGGTAAGTTACGCATTCGATCAAGGTCGGTCCCTTGCCCTCTCTTGCTTGATTGAGCGCTTCCTGGGTCGCTCGGTAAACAGCGAAGATATCATTTCCATCGACCTGAATCCCCGAGAAGCCGTAGGCGATGGCCTTTTGGGCTAAGGTCTTGGCTCCGGTCTGTCGTTTGAGTGGAACGGAGATCGCCCATTGGTTGTTCTGGCATACGAAGACCACGGGCACGCCGAAGACGCCGGCGAAATTCAATCCTTCGTGAAAATCTCCTTTGGAAGTTGCGCCGTCGCCCATGTAGCACAGCACGGCGATCCGATCGGCCTTTAGTTTGGCGGCCCACGCAGCCCCGACGGCGATCGGGATCTGGGTGCCCACGGGGATGGTGATGGGAAAGTCGTTCAGTTCTTCTGGTATCGAGCTGCCGCGCTCATCGCCCGCCCAGTATTGGAGAATCATGCGCATCGGCAGGCCTCTGACGAAGGAGGCTCCAGGCTCCCTGAAGGAAGGAAACATCCAATCGTCAGGTCGAAGAGCAAATGCGCTGCCGACCTGAGCGGCCTCTTGTCCTAGGATGGAAGCGTAGGTGCCGAGGCGTCCTTCCCGTTGGAGCTTGAAAGCCTTTTCGTCAAAGACCCGGGCCA
>JAHKKJ010000448.1 GCA_020027655.1 Deltaproteobacteria bacterium
AACGGAGCTTGCCGCCTCTTTCGGCGTGTCGAGTTTGGAAAATTTCATCGATGATTTTGTTAGAGCCGGTATTCTGCTGAGATCGTTGGAACCTGAAGGAGTTGCTTTGGCGCGACCACCGGAAAGCGTAACCGTAAATGATGTTCTCGATATCGTGAGCGACTCGACCGCTCACGAACTGAGGAACCCCGGACCTGCCACCGGCATCCTGACCCGCCGTGATCGAGCCGTCCACGACGCCTTGGAAGGAATCACTCTCAAATCATTGGCCGCAGACAATTCCCAAGGGACGTAAACCTTGTCCATTCGGGACGGGATCAAGCATTCAGTCACGCCAGGCCATCTCGCCACGCGGCGAGCCAGGCCGGGATACCCGTTTGCAGAAAAAAGTTTATCGTCCCGTTGAAGCCGGGACGGATCGGGAGGAAAACAGCCAGTCGGTCCGCTTTCGTCCCTCGCGGGCTGAGATTGGTAGTGTGAAATTAATATCGATCGAGTTCTTACGCTGGCGGCTTCCCTGAAGCGATTCGCTTGGCCACTCTCGCATGGGCGAGAACCACATGAGGATCTCGCTGCAAAGCGGCCATGTAGCGCTGCCCGAATTCACTTTCGCTTTCTGCCGGGATCAGCAGGAATACGGATTGGTTTATCAACGCGTCGACGCTGTCACTGGTTAACGGCTCCTGGGCGTCAAGAGCTTCATCCATCGCGACGATCAGCTGGGAAACCGGACGCAGCCAGGCGAACCATGGATCACTGGAAAGTAGCTGAAGAAAATGATGCGGCGAATGGATCGGACCAACGTTGGTTTCGTAAACCGCGCGTTCGGACTCGATGAGCGTCTTGTGCAGGTCGAGCAACGCATCGCGAAGCTCTTGGAGCGGTTGCCGGGCGCCCGCATCCTCTGGTTCTCGCTGTTTTGATCTTGTCTTTCTCATTAGCTTAAGAATAACACGGCTTAGCGTTTCCGCCAGTACCGGTAACGCAAAAATAACTCACCCAGCTGTCACCCCCGCAGGTCATTAGCGGGGGTCCAGTCCGTCCCCTGGATTCCCACTAAAAGCATGCGGGAATGACGGGCTTCGAATCGAACTGTGCGTGCCAATCTGGGAAAAATCCAACGCGTTGAGACTATGGATCTTCCAGGTTTTCTGCAAAGGGCTATTTCAGAGAGACCCATCTCTGTTATCTCCGTTACCTCCTGTAGACTATCCATTTTTATTCTGTCTCCTCCCTTGGCGCCCTTTGCGTCTTTGCGCGAGATATTCGATTTACGCATGACAGAACGGGGTTGTTGAGCAACTTCGTCATCTATGCAAGTTTATCGACGAGAGGAGGACTCCTATGCGTTATGAACTCTACTATCAACCATCTATTCAGGGCCGCGGCGAGTTCATTCGCCTGCCGCTGGAAGATAGCGGCGCGGATTATGTCGACATCGCCCGCGATCCGAAGTTCGGCCGTCCGGGGATCATGAAGTTTCTTGAAGACCCTTCTTTAGAACATCCGCCGTTTGCCCCGCCGTTTTTAAAAGCCGGCAAGCTCCTGATTTCCCAAACCGCAAACATTCTCCAGTTCCTTGCGCCTCGGCTCGATCTCGTGCCGAAAAGCGAAGCCAGCCGGCTCTGGGCGCATCAACTGCAGCTGACGATTGCCGATTGGCTGTATGAAACGGGCCAGACGCACCATCCGATCGCGAACGTCCTGTATTATGAGGAGCAAACCGCCGAGGCCAAAAAGCGCGCCGCGAATTTCACCTCGAACCGAATGCCGAAATTTCTCGGCTACTTTGAGAAAATCCTCAAACGCAATTCCAAGGGCGGCGACTTCGCTTTCGGCAAGAAGGTTTCCTATGTCGATCTATCGCTGTTCCAGATGATCGAGGGATTGCGCTATGCTTTTCCCAAGACAATGGCGAAACTCGAACCGCAATATCCGCGCCTGATCGCCTTACATGATCGCATCAAGGCGCGTCCCCGAATCGCCGCCTATTTATCCTCGCCGCGACGACTGCCGTTCAACCAGCAAGACATTTTTCGGCACTATCCCGAGTTGGAAGAATAATAGAGCTGCGGGGGTTTCATCGACTCAACAGTTCGACACGAAGGCAGGAATACCAAAGTCGGACCGGCGACTCGGTGGCGTCAGGTTGCTCTCGAAACTTGTCAGAATCCTGCCCAAGACTCAAGATCAAGATCGTCGAGACAGTCGTTGACGCGAGCTAAAATACAAAGCCTGGCCCTGAGACCGTGCGGCCCCAACGGTCATCGGCGGGAGAAGGCCGTTTTGACCCGGGCCGATCCAGTGCCGATTAGCCGCTGGAACCACCCGGCACGGGCCAGGATCGTGAGCAGCGTCACGGCCAGGAGAATCAGCGAGATTGGCCGGGTGAAGAACGGGGTGAGGTCAGCGTCGGTTCGGATCAGGGCCCGGCGCAGGTTGACGTCTAACATGTCGCCAAGGATTACCCCCAAGACCAGTGGCGCGGCCGGGTAGTCGTACCGACGCATCACGTAACCGAGAAGGCCGAAGGCCAGCATCACCCAGAGGTCGAAGATCCGGACGTTGATGGCGAACGAGCCGATAACGCAGAGGGCGAAGACGATCGGCATCAGCACTGGACGGGGGATAATCAGGATCTTGATCTGGAAACGCACCGCCGACAGGCTGATCAAGAGGGACGCGGCGGCTGCCAGGATCAGCATGGCGGTAATCTCCCAGATGTAGTTCGGGGACTCGATCATCAAGAGAGGGCCTGGGCGAATTCCGAGCAAACACTTGGCGTACCACCCACATGTGCAATTCGACGATTTGCCGCCCGAGCGGGCCGTCGAAGCTCAATGGGGCTAACGGCACTCGAGGCGGGCGTGACGTATCCTGCATGGGACTCGCTCCAAAATGACCTTACACTAACTTTACCACTATTATGCAAGCACTACCGATACTTGGCTGGGGAGGAAGGGCACAATGTATTCTCGTCGAGGGCCTTGGTTTCGCAAGCCTCGCATTGTCGGAACAGCTGATGTTACCTTATTGCAATCCTTGATTTAGCAAGCTTTTGGCGGGTTGCACCGCTAACCTTGACTTTCGGCTGACGCGGTTTTAACTTGGACCTCTAAGGTCTAAGAACCAACGATACACGCCAGTCAATCTATTGGAGGGAACCATGGCCAAGACTTTTCAGGACATCATGGCCGATGCGCGCAAGGAAATCCCTGAGCTGACGGCTCAGCAAGTCAACGATCTCTTGACCAACAACGGCAAGTCTCATGTGGTTCTTGATGTTCGCGAGAAAGACGAGTGGCGCGAAGGACACCTTGAAGGGGCGGTTTCGTTACCCCGTGGATTTCTCGAAATCAAGGTGGAGAGCACGGTCCCCGACAAGAACACCCCCATCATCGCTTACTGTGCGGGCGGCGTGCGATCACTGATTGCCGGAAAGGCCCTCAAAGAGATGGGCTATCAAAACGTCACATCGATGGCTGGAGGCTATGGGGCGTGGAAAAACGCCGGATTCAAATGGGTACAGGACTTTCAGTATACTCCGGAGCAACTGATTCGCTACAGCCGCCACTTCATGCTGCCCGAAGTTGGAGAAGAAGGACAGGCCAAGCTCCTGCAAGCCAAAGTCTTCATGGTCGGCGCCGGCGGGCTGGGCTCCCCTTCCGCTTACTATCTGGCTGCGGCCGGGGTGGGAACTCTGGGGATCATCGACAACGACGTGGTCGATATTTCCAATCTGCAAAGACAGATTCTTCACACTAACGACCGGGTCGGCAAACCGAAGGTAGAATCCGCCAAGCAGACGCTTCAGGCGCTAAACCCTGACGTGAAGGTGATCACCTATCAGGACAAGCTTACGTCCGCAAATATCATGGACATTATCAAAGACTACGACATCATCGTCGACGGCTGCGACAACTTCCCGACGCGCTACCTGGTCAATGATGCCTGCATTCTGGCGAATAAGCCGAACGTGCACGGAAGTATCTTTCAGTTCGAAGGCCAGGCAACGGTTTTCTATCCTCACAAGGGGCCTTGCTATCGCTGCCTCTATCCTGAACCGCCTCCGGCGGACATGGCGCCGAGTTGCGCTGAAGCCGGCGTGCTGGGAGTCTTGCCCGGGCTGATCGGGGTCATCGAAGCCTTGGAAGCGATCAAACTGATTCTCGACAAAGGTGACAGCTTGATCGGCCGGCTCCTCTGTTTCAACACGCTGACCATGGAGATCAACACACTGAAGTTGCAGCGCGACCCCAACTGCCCGATGTGCGGCGATCATCCAACCATCCATCAGCTCATCGACTACGAAGAGTTCTGCAGCCTGCGCCACTTTACCATTTACCCTTCACCCCTGACGCCGAACATGGGCGGTAAGGGGTGAGGGGTTATGGGAAAGAAGGCCCACGGCGCCCTTCAAAGCCTTGATCTCAAGTTGCGAAAGCGGTCGGATCTCACCCGGTCGTAAGAAGCCAAGGAATATCGGGCCGACCCGCACGCGGATCAGCTTTTCGACGAAATAGCCCAGGGTTTCGAAGATGCGACGAATTTCGCGCTTGCGGCCCTCATGAATTTCAATCTCCACCCAGGCATTTTTTTTTAGTTTCTCCAGCACTCGCGCTCGCGCCGAAGCGGTTACCCCGTCCTCCAGGCGAATGCCTTTGCGCAAGAGCGCCAACTCCTCCGCCGTCGGACAGGCGCTCAGCTTTACCCGGTAGACTTTCTTTACGCCGAAGCGGGGGTGGGTCAGCCGTCCGGTCAGTTCACCGTCATTGGTCAAAAGCAAAAGGCCGGTGGAATTGTAATCCAGCCGGCCCACGGGAAAAACTCTCTGTTTCCTGCCCAACTTTTCTATGAACTGCGTCAGGTCCGGACGCCTCTGCGGATCGTTGAGAGTGGTGATGACTCCGGGCGGTTTATGGAACGCGAAATAGAGCGGCGCCGCAGTCGGCTTGATTCGTTTGCCGTCAACCTTGATGCTGTCTTTCGCGGGATCGGCTTGGGAGCCGAGCTTGGAAATGACTGTGCCGTTGACCGAAACCCGTCCTTCCAAGATCCATCGTTCCGCTTCCCGACGCGAAGCCAGGCCCGCACGGGAGATTATTTTTTGTAAGCGTTCCATTTTGAGAAGGCTGGAAGATTGGAGTAACGGAATAATGGAGTGCTGCCCTTAAATCCCAATACTCCGTCGCTGATACCTTGCTAGAGTCTCGTCCCAGAAGTTTTGCTATATAATTCGCCCCGTCATTCCGTCCGAAAATCTCCCCTTCCCCTCTTTTCCAAAGAGGGCTTAGAATCCCACAGAGAAAATTCCCCCTTTGATAAAGGGAAGCTGTGAAAAAATTCGTGATTTGGAAAAAGGCGCCTCAGAATCATTGAGAAATTTTTTGAACAAATCCATTTTCGCCTATTTCTTCACAGCTTCAGGGGGACAAAAGGGGGATTTGTGAGTTCGACTCAACTTCTGCCATCGGGTGGACTTTTTAAACGAACTTTTGAGACACCCCACTAGCCAAGCTAGCACTCTTCGGCACTTTCAAGCGGCAGTTCTTCGCCGGGTATTTCCGGCAAGGTAATTTCTTCCATCTCTTTGAGCGTCGGCAGATGGGTGAGATCCTTGAGATTGAATAACTGCAGAAACTGGGGCGTTGTCCCGTAGAGAAAGGGCCTCCCGGGAACATCCTTGCGCGCTACGGCGCGAATCAAGCTACGATCCAAAAGCGTGTTAATGACGCCATCCACGTCCACGCCACGGATAGCCTCGATCTCCGCTCGAGTGATGGGTTGCCGATAGGCAATGATCGCCAAGGTTTCGAGGGTGGCTCGTCCCATGCGCGCCGGCCGGCCGCCGAGGAATTTTTTTATCCAATCAGCATTGACTTTCGCCGTCCGCAACTGGTAACCGCCAGCGACCTCGACGAGCCGCACCCCACGCCCGCTGTTTTCCAACTCTGCCTGCAGTTCATCGAGAGTCGACCGAAGGTCTTCCTTCTCGACGCCTTCCAGCACTTCGCCCAACCTTTGGATTGTCAGGGGTCCATCGGCGACGAATAACAAACTCTCAATAATCGACTTTATGGCTTCACGTTCCATGGTGATCGTCCTCGGGGTCCTGCATTGCAAGCACCGCCGGCGCGTTCTCTATGCCAGCTGCCGCTTCAATCTGAATCGGCCCGCTTGCTTCTTCCTGAAAGATTCTGATGGCTCGGACTTTAACCAGCTCCAGCATCGCCAGAAACGTGACGATGACCTCCATCCGGGTCGTCACCTCGGCAAAAAGCGACTCAAATAGAATTTTTCCCTGGGTGCGCAAATGATCGAGCAGCAGGGTCATCTTCTCCCGCACTGTGATCTTTTCCAGCATCACCTCATGGACGACGTCCTTAGGCAAGCGATCAAGAACCCGCTTCAGTGCCGTTAAAAGTTCGAATACCGACACCTCACGAAATCCCGGCGGGATCGCTTCGGCCGGCGCCGCGGAACGAACGAACACATCCCGCGTCAATAGTTCCCTGCGCTCCAGTTGATCCGCGACATCCTTATAGCGCTGGTATTCGAGCAGCCGGCGCACCAACTCCTGCCGTGGATCTGTCCCCTCCTCTTCATCCTCTTCGTCGTCGGCCATAGGCAGAAGCATGCGCGACTTGATGTGAATGAGGGTGGCCGCCATGACCAAGAATTCCCCGGCGACGTCGAGATTGAAAGTCTGCATGACCTCCAACGTCGCAAGGTATTGTTCGGTGATGGTCGCAATGGGAATATCGGTGATGCTGACCTCATTCCTTTTAATCAGATGAAGCAGCAGATCCAACGGCCCTTCGAAGATTTCGAGTTGTACTCGGGTGGTCACAGTCCTACGGCTTCCCGCACTTCAACCATGGTTTCGGCAGCTTTTTCATGAGCGATCGCGTTGCCCGTTGTCAGCACCGCCTCGACCTGCTCAGGGTCTTTCTCATAGCGGGCCCTTTGCTCGCGGAAGGGCGCCAGATCTTCGATCACATGCTTGATCATCACCTTCTTGCAATCCAGGCAACCGATGCCGGCGGTGCGACAACCCGTGGAAACTTCTGCGATCTCTTCGGGGGTGCAATAGATCTTGTGCAGTTGGAACGCCGGACATTTTTCCGGTTCGCCGGGATCGGTCCGCCTTACGCGCGCTGGATCGGTCATCATGCGGCTCAATTTCTGGTCGATTTCCTGCGGTGTGTCGGACAGAAACACAGCGTTGTTGTAGCTCTTGCTCATCTTTCGCCCGTCCAACCCCGGCACCTTCTGCGCCTCGGTCAGGAGAACTTCAGGCTCCGGGAAGATGGGACGGTAGATCTGGTTGAAGCGCCGGACAATCTCGCGGGTCAATTCAACGTGGGGCGCTTGATCGACTCCCACGGGAACCTTGTTGGCTTTGTAAATAGTAATGTCCGCGGCTTGCAAAACCGGATAGCCCAGAAAGCCGTAGGTCGACAGATCCTTTTCCACTAACTCCTTGAGCTGGTCTTTATACGTCGGATTGCGTTCCAGCCATGGCACCGGTGTAATCATTGAAAAAAACAAGTGGAGCTCCGCATGCTCTTTCACCTGTGATTGGCGAAAAATCGTCGAGCGATGGGGATCGAGGCCCACGCTCAACCAGTCCATCACCATCTCGCTGGTGCTCGGCTTGATGCCCTGGGGAGAGGCGTAGTCCGTCGTGAGCGCGTGCCAATCGGCGACGAAAAAGTAGCAACGATAATTCTCCTGGAGTCTTAGCCAGTTTTTCAGCGCGCCATGAAGATGACCCAAATGAAGTCGCCCCGTAGGCCGCATACCGCTAACGATGGTATCCATAATTGCCAAGTCTAAAGGAACTTGAAATAAAAGTTAATTAAAAAATCAGTCGGTGGCCCGATAATCTTGTCCAATGCGTGGGTCATCAGCAATATGATCAGAATCAAAAAACCATAGGGTTCAGCCCGCGCCAACATCGAAGAGTAGGGCTCGGGAAGTAATCCCACCGCCACTCTGCCTCCGTCCAATGGGGGAAGCGGCAAGGCATTAAAAACCG
>JAHKKJ010000877.1 GCA_020027655.1 Deltaproteobacteria bacterium
CGCGATCATCGCGCCGTTAATGGAGCCGATCCCGCCGACCACCACGACGACAAAGCAAATGATCAGGATCTGATTGCCCATGCCGGGAAATACTGACGATATCGGCGCAGCAATCATACCGGCAAAGGCGGTGAGCGCCGTGCCGAACGCGAATACCAACGCGAATAACAGGTGAATATTTACCCCAAGGGAGGCTGCCATTTCCCGGTTGCTGCTGCCCGCGCGGATCATCATGCCGAGGCGGGTCTTGTAAATCACCAGGACCATTGCGCCCGCGAGCAACAAGCAAACAGCCGTGATGAACAGACGATACACCGGATAGGACAGGGTGTCGGTGAGGCGCAGCGAGTAGTCGAGCAGCGCGGGCACCGCCACGCCATGCACGTCGTCGCCGAAGAAGATGCTCCTCAGCTCCTCGAAGATCAGAATCAGGCCGAAGGTGAGCAGTACTTGATACAGATGGTCACGCTTGTACAGTCGGCTGACGAGAGTTATTTCCAGCACTAAGCCAACGGCGAGGGCGATGACTAGGCCGAGCGGTATCGCTAGCCACAGGCTGCCGGTAATCTTGGCGAGCCAGTAGGCGAGATACGCGCCCACCATGTAAAAACTGCCATGGGCGAGATTAATGACGCCCATGATGCCGAAAATGAGCGTCAACCCGCTCGCCAGCAAGAACAACAAGAGACCATACTGGACGGCGTTCAGGAGTTGGATCAGGTAGAACATTGCCGAGTTGGATCTACGTAGCCGTTCAAATCAGTCCTTCCAATCGTTCAAGCCGTTCAAAACGTTTCGGATCACGAGTTGAACGACTGGAACTATTTGAACGTCTGGAACGCTTTACATTCTACAGCCGCGCGCGGGATCGGCGAGAGCTTTGTGCGCCACTCCCGTAACTTTGTTCTCACGGCCGATCACTTTGCGCAGATAAATGTCCTGGATCGGGTTGTGCGCCTTGGACAGGGTCCAGGCGCCGCGCGGGCTGTCGATCTTGGCCTTTTCCATTGCCGCGATCATCTCTTTTTTCTTGCTGATGTCGCCCTTCACAGCGTCAAGACCAGTGGAAAGGAGTAACGCTGCGTCATAGCCCTGCACCGCGTAGACGTCAGGCTCGAACGTGAAAGCTTTATAGTAACCAGCGCGGAAGTCGCGGTCGCGTTTGGTGTTTAATCCATCGCCGTAATGCAGAGTGGTCTCTAACCCCTCCGCAGCGTCGCCCACCGCGTCCAGCACGCCGTCCGTGAGAAAGCCGGAGCCGAACAGCGGGATTTTTGTCCTGAGTCCGGCGGCGGCGTAATCCTTGATGAGTTTCGCTGCGCCACCGCCGGCAAAGAACACGAACACCGCGCCGGGCTTGATGGAGGCAATCTCGGTGAGCAGCGCCTGAAACTCGACGTTGGGGAAGGGTATCCATAAACCTCTAACCGATTTGCCGCCGGCCTTGATAAACCCTTCGGTGAACCCCGCGACGGCCTCTTCGCCGGCGCCGTATTTCCATGCGAACGTGACCACGTTTTTGATGCCGCGGTCGGCCAGCACTTTGCCCATCGGATAGGAGGGTTGCCAGTTGGAGAAAGAGCTGCGAAAAATATTCGGCGCGCACAGCGCCCCGGTGGCGGCGTCGAGGCCGGCGTTGGGAATGATCAGTAGTGTGCCGGTTTCTTTTGCGATCTTCACCATGCCCATCTGGACGCCGCTGTGCACTGTGCCGACCAGCACATCGACCTTGTCGCGTCACCGCGAGCTTGAAGCCGTTGGTGATGGCGGTGCCGAGCTGTGCGTATGTTCCCGTGTAAGGAAGCATCAGACCAATGCGGATCTTTGGTGCTTGCGCCAGCGCAGAACGGACAGGCAGTAATGCGCTAGCAGTGAATGCACCTGCACGCGCGAGGAACTGCCTGCGGTTCAAGTTGTGGTCGAATTCCATTTTCTCATTCTCCTCCATATCAATTGACTAGTGGCTCGTTTGGAAACGGTTATAAGCCCTTGCCCAAACATCCGTCGCTCCCGCGGAAGCGGGAGTCCAGGGGAAAAGAATCTGGATTCCCGCTTCCACGGGAATGACACCTCAAACAAATGTCGGATGCCTATCCAGTCTTTCTTGAGATCAAGCTCAAGCCGTCAGTTCTCGAAACCGTGGCACCGCGGGCGAGAGTGCATCAGCTGCGGTCTTCTCTCACGCGCTTCCCGCCGCGCGCAGTTTGAAGCGCTGGATCTTGCCGGTAGCGGTCTTCGGTAGCTCCGGGACGAATTCGATCCAGCGCGGGTATTTATACGGCGCGAGCCGGCTTTTCACGTGTTGTTGTAGCGCGGCGGCGAGATCCGGCGTCGGTGGCGTAGCGGTGCGGAGCACGACGAAGGCCTTCGGTTTGATCAGCCCGTTCTCGTCACCGTGACCCACCACCGCGGCTTCGAGCACTGCCGCGTGGGAGGCGAGGGCGGCTTCGACCTCGAAAGGGGACACCCAGATACCGCTTACCTTGAGCATGTCGTCGGCGCGGCCGCAGTAGGTGAAGTAGCCGTCCTCACTCTCGATGTATTTGTCGCCGCTCTTTGTCCACGGGCCGAGGAAGGTGTGGCGGCTTTTCTCGCGGTTGTTCCAATAAAACGCGGCGCTGGTGGGGCCGGCGACCTGCAGTTCGCCGATTTCTCCTTTGGCGACTGCTTTGCCGTCGTCGTCTACCAGGCGGATGTCATAGCCGGGAACCGGCTTACCCGAAGTGCCGTAGCGCACATCGCCCGGCCGGTTCGATAAGAAGATGTGCAGCATTTCGGTGGAACCCAGGCCATCAAGAATATCTACACCGGTGTGCTCAAGCCAGCGCCGGCCGACGTCCGGAGGCAGCGCCTCTCCAGCCGACGTGCAGCGGCGCAGGTTGAGTTCCTCACGTTGCGGTAGCTCGGCGCTGGCCAAGAGGGCGCTGTAGAGCGTCGGCACGCCGTAGAAAATCGTCGGCCGGTGCTGACGCAAAATGCGGCAAACCGAGGCCGGGGTCGGACGCTCGCCGAGAAGAACCGTGGTCGCACCGACAGAAAGCGGAAAACTGATGGCGTTCCCAAG
>JAHKKJ010000063.1 GCA_020027655.1 Deltaproteobacteria bacterium
TTTGCCAGCGCGCCTGACTTTTCGTACGCTAAGCCCATTCCATAATAAAGATCTGCGTTTTCTTTGGAGAGAGGCTGGTCGCGCAAGTTTTGTATTAGGGTTTTATGACAGGTCGTTAGGTCGGATTCCAATTCTTTATCCGACAAGGAAGACAGCGGTTTGTGCTGGTGTGAATGACCGCCGATGACCATTCCACCCGCTTGCATTTCTCGAGCCTCGTCTGGATTGACGTACAGATACCGGGCGAAAGACTGCACGTCACCGATTTTTTCCTCAAACAGATCTTTCAAGATCCGATCGCGGACGCCACGTTAAAGCGACTGCGTGAGTTCGTGCTCGCCAGAGCTAAGGTATACGATGGCATCGTCATATCGGATTATGGAAAAGGGGTCGTGCATGCGAGCCTCTTGAGGTCGATGACGCCTTTGGTCAGACGAAAAAAGCTTATCTGTGTGGTCGATCCAAAAAAGGAAAACTACGGGGGCTATCAGTTTCCGACTTTGATCACGCCAAACAAGGATGAGGCGAGCGAGGCCTCAGGGATCCTCATTCGAGATGACGAAAGTCTCCTGGCTGCCGGGGAGAAGCTAGTGCGAATGTGGCAAGCCGAGGCGGTTTTGATCACGCGCGGTCCGGATGGGATGAGCCTGTTTCGCCCGCACCGCTCGGTTAAGCATTTTCCCACCGAACCGAGAGATATGTTCGACGTCACCGGAGCGGGTGATACGGTGGTGGCGGTTGGTGGGTTGGCGCTGGTGTGCGGCGCGAGTTTTGAAGAAGCGGCTGTCCTCTCGAATCTGGCCGCAGGGCTGGTTGGCGAGGAAGTTGGAACCGTAGCGGTTTCGTTGGAGAAACTAAAACGAAGCGTCCAGGACAAACAACCATGAAGAGCATGACAGGTTACGGCGAAGCGTCCAGCCAGATTCGGGGAACAAGAGTCACCGTTCAAGTACGAAGCTTGAACCATCGACATTTGGATCTGCAATTGAGGGCGCCGAGAGAATACCTTTCTTTCGAGGAAGAGATTCGGAAAATTATTCGCCAGAAGATCTCGCGGGGGAGGCTGGACGTTTTTATTAATCGTTCCCCGGCAAAAGGGCAAGGTCGCAGACTCGAGCTAGACGAGCAGCTATTAGGGGAGTATTTGACCACCGTCCGACAGGCTAAAAGAAAGTATCAGTTGACTGGAGACTTCAGCGTGTCGCTACTTTACAGCATTCCGGACCTGTTGCAGGTTCGGGAAGTCGAGGTCAACGCCGCTGCGGAGCGGGAAGGGGTTTTCAAAATCCTCGATCACGCCTTGAGGAAGCTCGAGCGCGCGCGCGAACGAGAGGGACGACAATTAAAGTCGAATATGCAGTCACAGATGCGTCACCTAAAACGGATCTCGATTCTTCTTGAATCTCGGGCGGGCGAGATCGGTACGCGTCTACAAAAGGCTGGGGTAACACCCAGGGATCGGGAGGGCTCATCACGAGCAGACAGGGACGCGTCGGATGCAGCAAATTGGATTCTCAAGGGCGATATCAACGAGGAGGTGGTGCGGTTGAAAAGCCACGTGGAAGCTTTGTCGCGGGTGCTCGCGGAAAGAGAGCCGGTGGGAAAAAAGGTCGACTTCATGCTTCAGGAAGTTCAACGGGAGCTCAATACGATCAGTTCCAAGGTTCCCCACCTTCCGGTCGTACAGTTAGTGCTCGAAGGCAAAGAACGGGTCGAGAAGATCCGGGAACAAACTCAAAACATTGAATGATTGGCAAAACCAAATACATCACTCAGCGCGAGGGAATTATATTCATTCTCTCGGCTCCCTCAGGGACCGGCAAAACGACGGTTATTAAAGGCCTACAAACGGTTTATCCGGACATCAAACTGTCGATTTCGTTTACCACACGGACGCGTCGGGCGGGAGAAATTCACGGCCGTGATTATTATTTCGTTAAGCCTACGAAATTCGCCGCAATGAAAGCCAACGGCGACTTTGCGGAATGGGCCAAGGTTCATGATTTTTTCTACGCAACGCCGCGCCGACCGTTGGACCAACGTGTTCGTGGCGGCCAGGACATCCTTCTGGACATCGATGTCCAGGGGGCGAGAAAGATCAAGCGCAACTATCCCCAGGCCGTCTCGATCTTTCTCCTACCCCCTTCATGGCGTGAGTTGCAGCGAAGATTGGCCCGGAGAGGGACCGACGGCAAGGAGACAATCCGCCGGCGATTGGTTAATGCCCGAGGTGAAATAAGAGAAATAATCAAGTATGATTATTATGTCGTCAATCGCGAGGTTAAGACATCGGTGCAGGTCTTGAAATCCATCGTTGCGGCCGAGCGGGCCAAAACTTTCCGAGTCAAGCGATGGCGCATCGAGCCGTTGCATCGGCAATAAGGTAACCCCGGCCGTGAGCAAGGAAATTAAAATCGCCGATCTGGTGGATAAGGTTCAATCCTATTATCCGGCCGCGGATGTCGAACTGATCCGCAAAGCTTATGATTTTTCCGCCAAAGTGCATCAAGGGCAGAAACGGCTGTCGGGAGAGCCTTATTTGATCCACCCGATGGCTGTGGCGAATGTCATTGCCGACCTGAAGCTCGATGTGCCCAGCGTTATCGGCGGCTTACTGCATGACACGGTGGAAGACACCCTGACAACGCTGGAAGAACTGAAAAGTATCTTTGGTCGAGAAATCGCGTCATTAGTCGACGGCGTTACCAAACTCAGCCGGACGAATTTCAGCAGCCGGGAAGAAAAGCAGGCGGAAAATTTTCGCAAGATGCTGTTGGCCATGGGCAAGGACGTGAGGGTGATTCTCATCAAGCTCGCCGACCGGGTTCACAACATGCGAACGCTCGATCATTTGCCTCTCGAAAAACAGATTCTGACGGCGCAAGAAACGCTGGATATTTATGCGCCCATGGCGCACCGCTTAGGAGTGGCTTGGATCAAAACCGAACTTGAAGATCTCGCGCTCAAGTATTTGCACCCGGAGATCTATTACCAGCTGAAGCGCAACGTCTCCAAGAAGCGAAATGATCGCGAAAAGTACATCGCCGAAGTCATTTCCGTCATTAAAAGAAAGCTTGAGGCGGAGGGAATCGAGGCCGATATTACTGGCCGGCCGAAGCACTTTTTTAGTATCTACCAAAAGATGGAAAGCCAGAACCTTCTCTACGACCAGATTTTTGACTTGGTCGCCTTTCGCATTTTAGTGGATACGGTGAGGGAGTGTTACGAAACGCTGGGCGTGATCCACTCCCAATGGCGTCCGGTACCGGGGCGGTTCAAAGACTACATCGCGTTGCCAAAGCCGAATATGTACCAGTCGTTACATACAAGCGTGATCGGGCCATACGGCGAGCGGATCGAAATCCAGATCCGCACCCATGAAATGCATCGCGTCGCCGAGGAGGGGATTGCGGCCCACTGGCGTTATAAAGACGGGGCGAATTTCCAGGTTAACGATAACCAGCGTTTCGCGTGGCTCAGGCAATTATTAGAGTGGCAGCAAAACCTGCAGGATCCACAGGAATTTTTACACAGTCTTAAAGACGATCTTTTTACTACGGAACTTTATGTTTTTACGCCCAACGGTGATCTGTTGAATTTTCCCAAAGGCTCAACGGTTATCGATTTCGCGTACCGGATTCATTCCGACATCGGCCATCACTGCTCCGGCGCGCGGGTTAACGGGCAGTTGGTTGCTTTGAAATACCTATTGCGGAGCGGTGATACCGTGGAGATTATCACCACGCCCCAACAGGTCCCATCCCGCGATTGGTTGAAGCTCGTTAAGACCCCCCGCGCTAAATCCAAAATCCGGGACTGGTTAAAATCGCAACAGCGCGAAAGAAGCGTGGCACTTGGACGAGAGATTCTCGATAGCGACCTGCATCGCTACGGATTGGATTATCCCACCTTGCTGAAAGAAGGTCACGTCGGTTCCTTGACGAAAGAGTTAGGGCTGAAGGACGAAGAGGCGCTTCTGGCAGCCCTCGGCTATGGGAGAATCACGCCGCGGCATGTGCTTGCCAAGTTAGTGCCGCCGGAGAAGCTTGATGGTAGTCACAAGAAAAAAGAAGGGTCTTTGGAGCGTCTTTTTCGGCTGGTGTCGGGGCAGAAGCAGGGTTTGGGTATTCGAGTGAAAGGCGTGGATGATGTTCTAGTGAGATTCGCTCTATGTTGTCACCCTTTGCCGGGAGAGCAAATCGTCGGTTTCATCACTCGAGGGAGAGGCGTTACAGTTCATACTGTGGGTTGCCCGACGGTTCTCGAAAGCGACCCGCACCGGAAGATCGAGGTGAGCTGGGAAGAAAAAAGTGGGCAGACGCCTCGCGCAGTGAAAATAGAAGTCACCTGCATAGACCAGCCGGGACTCTTGGCCGCCATCAGCTCCGCGATTACAAGCGCCGAAGCGAACATTGCGCGGGCTCAGGTAAGAACTTTCTCGGGCCAGAAGGCCCTTAACACCTTCGACGTGATGATCAAGAATTCCAAACATCTCCAGCAGGTGTTACAGAATGTCTCAAAGGTCAAGGGCGTTTACAAAGCTGTCCGTGGGCGCGGTAGGACGGGCGCTGAGATCCGGGACCCCGCAGGCAGGAATGATTTCAGTGATGCGCGATGACCCCGGCTCTTATGCAACTTTCTGGACGCGGCCGGAATGAATACAATCCGTGCAAACTAAAGCGCGCTTAACCTGTCCGTTAAAATTAGCCCTCACTCGCTGCAGATTGGGGCGCCAAGAGCGTTTACTCTTATTGTTGGCGTGACTAACGTTATGGCCAACAGAGCGACCTTTGCCGCAAATCGAACAAACCCTCGCCATAGTTTTTAGCTCCTTATCTTGGCAATAATTTCCGTCGTCGAGAAGCCCTTCAAATAGGGAACGACTACAACTTTGCCGCCATTCCCTTGGACGAGATCACCGCCGATGACTTCCTCAGTGGACCAATCCCCACCTTTAACAAGGATGTGCGGCTGCAAGATCGAAATAATATTGTAGGGATCTGGCTCGTCAAACAACAGCACGTAATCTACCATCTCCATCGAAGCGATCAACTCAAGGCGATCTGTCTCTGATAGTATCGGGCGGGTTGGTCCCTTAATCGCCTTGACGGATTCGTCGCTGTTGATGGCGACAACGAGCAGGTCGCCGAGCGCCTTTGCCTCCCGCAGAAGGTAAATGTGTCCCCGATGGAGCAGGTCGAAGCAGCCGTTGGTAAAAACTATAATTTTGGCGTTTGTTCTCGCTGCGGCAGTGATCGCCTTGAGTTCGTCCAGGCTTTTAACCTTGTCCGACACATTCAATGGGTAACATGAGAAACTAGGGTTTTCAATTGAAAGTTCCCGTGTTTCAAGGAAATTCAACGTCTTGACCGTCCCAGAAAATTTGGTTAGAGTCGGAGCCAATTCTACACGATCTAAAGCCGCACCTGTACGCGTGTTCTCAAAATCAGGAGGAAAAAATGGAATATCAAGATCTTAGAGATTGGATCGAAATCGCGGATGAAATGGGGGAGCTAAAAACCCTCAAAGGCTGTGACTGGAACCTAGAAATTGGCGCCGTCACCGAGTTGGTGGCCCACAAAGAAGATGGTCCCGCCGTTTTGTTTGAAGATATTAAGGGTTATCCAACCGGCTACCGGGTGTTGTCCAATTCCCTAGCATCGAGGAAACGGCTGGCGCTGACCCTCGGTCTTCCGGCAGGCGAGACCAAAATGGACTTTGTCAAAATCTGGAAGGACAACTACAAGAACATCAAACCAGTCCCGGCGAAATTTGTTAAGAACAGCCCGCTATTCGATAACGTTTACAAAGACGGCGACATCGATATGTTTAAGTTCCCAACGCCGTTTTGGCACGACAAGGACGGTGGCCGCTACATCGGCACCGGGAGCGTAGATATTACACGCGACCCGGACGAAGGGTGGGTGAATTACGGCACCTACCGGGTCATGATTCATGACAAGAATAAGGTGGGATTCTACATTTCACCTGGCAAGCACGGCCGCATGCAACGCGACAAATACGCCGCCAGCGGTAAGCCCTTTAAGATGGCTATGTCGTTCGGCCACGATCCGCTAACCTTCTTAGCCGGTAGCATCGAAGTTCCTTATGGCGTTCCCGAATATGAATTTATTGGCGGTATTCGTGGCGAACCATTCGAAATGATCGAAGGCGAATACTCCGGATTGCCGATTCCCGCAAACGCCGAGATCGTCATTGAGGGCGATGTACATTTCGATAATCCAAAGGTCGAAGGCCCATTCGGTGAATGGACGGGTTATTACGCTAGCGCAGAACGGTCGGAACCCTGGGTGGAAGTGAAGCGGCTTTACCACCGCAACAATCCGATCATCCTCGGTTCCCCTCCTGGCCGGCCTCCTTCAGAACTCGGTTGGTACCGCTCTTACCTCCGTTCCGCACTGATTTGGGACGAGATGGAGAAGGCCGGTGTGCCCGATGTGAAAGGCGTTTGGCTTACCGTGTCGGGTGGCAGCCGGTTGATGATGGTGGTTTCGATCAAGCAACGATATCCGGGCCATGCCAAGCAGGCCGCGGTCATTGCATCGCAATGCCACGCAGGCGCCTATCTCGGACGTTTCGTGGTCGTGGTCGACGATGACATCGATCCGTCGAACACGGACGACGTCATTTGGGCAATGGGTACCCGCTGCGAACCGGCTGAAGATATCGATATTCTTCGCCGCTGCTGGAGCGGGCCGCTCGATCCCGTCATTCAAGTGGGAAAGAAAGGCTTCAACTCTCGCGCAATCATTGACGCGACGCGCCCGTACGAGTGGATGAAAGACTTTCCGCCGGTCGCGGAATCTTCCAGAGAAGTTATGGACGCTACAGCCAAAAAGTGGGGTGCGGAACTTTTCGGCAGCAACGGAAAAAAGTAAGAATCCGCTAAGAGTTTAAGTTGCCGCTACGAGGGCAAGTCGATCACAACAATGGTCGACTTGCCCTTTTTTATGACTTCCAGTTTGATGCGGCTCTCAGGTTTTTTGGACTGGACCAACGCCTCCAGTTCATGGGCGGATTGAATCGCTTGGTCGTTTGCTTTCGTGATGACGTCTCCGCGTTGGATTCCCACATCCATCGCAACGCTGCCCTTGGCCACGTCAACCACTAGGACACCCCTTTGAAACGGAATGTCCAAAAGCGCCGCGACTTCCACGGTTAGATCCTGCGCCTGGATGCCTAGCCGTTTTTGTAATTCTCTGGCGGGAGGAGTGTTGAGCGCCGGTAACGACTTGGATTTCGCCAACACCTGAGTCGACGCGTAGATGGGGGCCTTCATTCTTAGAGCGACGGCGATGGCGTCGCTCGGTCGCGCATCAATCTGCAAATCCTGACCTTTTAATCCCAAGAACAGGACGGCGAAATAGGTGTTGTTCCGAAGGTCGGTAATCGTTACCCGTTGCAATGTTGCACCCAATCCTTGGATGATGTTGCGAATCAGATCATGAGTCAAAGGACGTGGCGTTGCGACATGTTCGAGTTCGAGAGCGATGGCTCTTGCTTCGGGGACGTCAATCCAGATGGGCAGGAGCTTTTTGTCGGTGACGGTTTCAAGGACGACGATCGGGGATTGTGTGTTGGGATCCAGCATAAGGGTTTTGATCTTTGTCTCCACGGAGCTGGTTTCCTGTGCAGCGTAGGGGCTCACGGGAAACAAAAAGAGCAGCGATAACAGAAAAAGCCATTGGCGAGGTTTCATGCAAGCCTCCTTCGCTAGAATTGTGGCTGTCGCTGAGGATCCTCTCAACCTCAGCTTATCTGCGGACTTTGGATCATGTCAATGGTGCGGTTTTTCTTGACCGGGTCATTCAGGCTGAGTTATTGTCGCCCATAGGAGAGTCCTGGCGCGGTGAAAATTCACATTCTTTCGGATGAAATGGCGAGCCGCATCGCCGCCGGCGAGGTGGTAGAGCGTCCGGCGTCGGTAGTCAAGGAGCTCATAGAAAACTCCTTGGACGCCGGTGCGACGGAAATCTCCATCTCTATCGAAAAGAGCGGCACCGCACTCATTCGGGTGGCCGACAACGGCGAAGGCATGGGGCCTGAAGATCTCGCCTTAGCGGTGGAGAGACATGCGACGAGCAAACTTAGCAACGAAGAGGATCTGTTTCGTGTGGCTACGTTGGGATTTAGAGGCGAGGCGTTGCCGAGTATCGGCTCCGTTTCACGGATGGAAATCGTCTCTCGCCTGCCCCTGTCGGAAACGGGATACCGCCTACGAATCGAAGGAGGCAAAAAGGCAGCGCCTTCGGTTACCGGTTCGCCAATGGGAACGAGCGTTGAGATCAAAGATATTTTTTTTAACACTCCGGCTCGGCGCAAGTTTCTCAAGTCACCCGCTACTGAACTGAGCCACATTTGCGATGTTTTCAATCGCGTGGCTTTAGCGTATCCGAAAGTGCATTTTCGTCTCTCTCATGATGGTCGGATTATTGCCGATCATGCAGCGGTGAATCAGGGCACCGATCGCTTGCATCAGGTTTTCGGACGCGAGATGGCAAAGGATTTGATCCCTTTCTCTTGGGTCCGAGGTGAGTTGAGCGCCAGTGGATACCTAAGTTCCGTGCCGACCTCGTTTCCCAATTCTCGCTATCTCATCACATTTGTTAACCGTCGTTTTGTCCGGGACAAGGTGCTGACCCATGCGGTGTTGCAGGGTTATGAGACTTTGCTGATGAAGGGCCAGTATCCTGCAGTAGTCCTGTTTCTGGAGATTCCGTTTGGCGAGGTAGACGTTAATGTTCATCCGGCAAAATATGAAGTTAAGTTCCGCCGGCAATCGATGGTGCACGAAACGGTCGCCGAAGCGATTCGACAAAAACTGAAACAGGAAGCCAAGGAGTCGTCACGGAAAATCTTGCCGTCTGCATCCGGGCTGTTTACCGGGGTAATGGAGGCACAGCTGCCCTATGCGAACCGTGCCATGGAGCAGGAAAAGTCACACCTCAGGCCGGATGCATTTCCGATCTCCAGCGGCCAAGCGGAATCGATCCACGATGGATTCTTTTCCTCGTTGTATATTCTGGGGCAGATCCTTGGCTGTTATTTGGTCTGTTCCTCTCCCCACGGGCTGGCACTTATCGATCAACATGCCGCCCACGAGCGGGTTTTCTTCGAAAAGTTCCGCCGACAATTGAATACCGGCGACATCCAGAAGCAGCGCCTGCTCATCCCGCAAACGATTGAATTGACCGCCGGAGAGTTGCTGCTCTTGGAACAGAAGCTACCAGCCTTGGAGCGATTTGGATTTCTCCTGGAGCCGTTTGGTCCTGATTCCTATGCTATTACTGCCGTCCCGGCGCTTTTACCGGAAGGTGATTGCCGTCCCATCGTGCGGCAAATGGTTGCAGAACTGGCGGAGGTAGAGAATTCAGAGAAACTACGACAGCATCTTGAAGAGCGACTGGCGACTATGGCGTGCCATAGTGTTATACGGGCCAATCGCAAACTGGAAATGAGCGAAATGCGGGAGCTCCTGAGAGAGCTGGATCAAATTGAATTTGCCACCCAATGTCCCCACGGTCGTCCCGTACTGGTCGAGTTCAGCCAAGATGACTTGGAGAAAATGTTCAAACGGGTGGTGTAGTCTCTAGCCAGTTCCAGGTTCAATGTTCAAGGTTCAAGGTCGCGGTTTCGAGTCTCCTGAAAATTAACCTTGAACGTTGAACCTTAAACTTTGAACTGAAGGACTCAGTCTCCAGTTTTCCATGAAGCCTAAACTCGTCGTTGTCCTTGGCCCCACGGCCGTGGGCAAAAGCGATATCGCGTTGGAGCTTGCTTTGCACATGAATGGCGAGATCATCAACGCCGACTCGCAACAGGTCTACCGCCAAATGGACATTGGCACGGCGAAGCCATCTGCCAAACTGCTGCAGAAGATTCCGCATCACGTGATCGATGTGGTTTATCCGGATGAAGAGTTTAATGTCGCGAGGTATCGGGAACTGGCGACAGCCGGCATCCATGATATTCGAAAAAGGGCTAAACAGCCGATAGTTTGCGGTGGAACCGGGCTCTACATCAAGGCGCTCACGCGCGGGCTCTTCCTTGGGCCGGCACAAGACGCAGGAATCAGAGCAGCGCTTACTCTAAAAGCACAGCGAGATGGCCTAAGCACTCTTTACGAGCGGCTCGAGCAAATCGATCCTTCAGCAACGTCATGGATTCATCCCAACGACCGGCAGCGAATCATTCGCGCGCTGGAGGTCTATGAATTGACCGGGAAACCGATGAGTGAATGGCAGAAAGGACATGCTTTCGGTGAAACTCCTTTCACTACGTTGAAGATCGGATTGGACCGCCAACGTGCAGAACTTTATGACCGGATCAATCAGCGGTGCGACCAAATGATCGAAGCGGGATTGGTCGATGAGGTGAGAGGTCTTTTCGCACAGGGCTATAGCCTTGATTTGAAACCGGTCTGTAGCCTCGGCTACCGACATATGGGATTGTTTCTCATGGGGAAGATGAGCTTAGAAGAGGCGGTGTTTTTGATGAAAAGAGATACGCGCAGACTTGCCAAACGACAGCTCACGTGGTTTCGCAGCGATAAGGAAATTCTCTGGTTCCATCCGGTGCTTGAACGAGCAAAGATTACAGATTTAGTCGACAAATTTCTCCATTGATCTCCATGGCCCCAACATGGGTCGCCGGTAAAAAGGGAAAAGGGAAACACTGCGGATAACTGAACGAGCGGGTTT
>JAHKKJ010000449.1 GCA_020027655.1 Deltaproteobacteria bacterium
GTCAGCATACGCACAAAAGAACTCTCTAAATTGCCAGCGGTCCAGCCCTCATTCATTTGAGGCACTTCAGGCAATATCGCAGCATTGAACCGAGGGAGATTCAATCTCAGGGCTAATTCAACGCGGCGATTCGTTGGCCATGCCCGGAGCCGGAGAATCAACGAACCAGAACCATGACGCACGATGACTCTTGGGGAGTCGCTTAATCGACTCTTCGCTCAATCCAAATAACTTAGAGAGTTCTACGAAACTGCGGTATCAACCACGCCGGTTGAATGAGCGCCGTTGGAGGGAATTCCATACCTCAAGACGGCCGTAGCATTGGGCTCATAGAAGAATGCTTTGTTGGGGAGTTTACGAACGAGGCGGCGTCGAGTCGATTCATATGCACACGCGACGCAACGGTCATGTATGAGCACGCGGCACAGTTTAGACCCTCTGACTTATGCCATCGGAACCGAGTTCGTGACCTGGACCAGCTCTATTTACTACTTTCTTTTTCCAGGCGTTCGCCGTATCGCTTCATCACGTCACCCATCTTGCTCATTTCCTCCCCCCGAATTCGCATCATGTCTCCGTGCATCTGCATCATCATACCCGCCACTTTGGGGTTGTCTCTCATTAACTCCAGCATCATTCCCATCCCCCTATGTTCCATCATTTCTCCCATTGGACCTCCCGGCATCGGCATGGGCATAGGTGGTCTACCCTCCCGTACCATTCGACCCTTCTCCATTTGCTGCTCCTGGGAGTATCCGAATCCGACAGGAACGCTGAGTAACAAACCCAAGACACCGATACAAATACCCTTTTTCATTGGCGTGCCCTCCTCGGGCAAAGATATACCAAATTATCGGTCGCCGGAAGTTCACAGCTATGGTTGAGTCTGCTGTCAGGGAGATCCACCGCGATGCCAACTGGTTTGTCGTCATGAATTGCGAGCTGAGCTGACCAAGATCGTGTATCTCATGGAACTCATAAACGGCTCCTTTTGCATACTTCTTCCGACGGCCCGACCTGAACTCTTCCTTTAGGTTTGGTGCCCGCGCTTTCCAAGACTCGACCCTTGGTCTCGCTCACCGCTTCGTCACTTTCCCGTTCATAGATCAAGTCGGGCGCACGACCAAAACCGGATCATCGGAATGGCGCACGACCGTCTCGGTCACACTACCGAGCATCCAGCGCTGCACGCCGGTGCGGCCATGCGTGCACATAGCGATCAACGTATCGAGGGTTTCTCGCGCCGTTGCGATAATTTCGTCTGCTTCGAGACCTTGTTTAGCTGCGAATGAGACTTTGTTGAGTCCTCTCTGTTTCATCTCTTCGGTCTTAGCTGCCAGATATATCGTGGTTTCGTTACGGAGGCTGACGATGAATGCATCCATACTATGAAAACCGTCGCTCGCTCCGGCGGGCAATCGACCGCCGTACACGCCCAGCAGCGTCACTTCCAAATCAAGATGTTTCGCCAACGCTTCGACGTGGGGCAAGATGCGTTCCGACAACTCGGATCCATCGAGTGGAACGATGACTCGCTTCAATGTGGCCATCTCCCAGCCGGGGTTCTTCTCTCTCTTCGCTCGCACCACCAGCGTTGGATTGGACGCTCCTCGCAAAACCTTTTCCGCCACGCTGCCGAGCAACCAGCGGTCGAGACCGGAACGACCGTGGGTCGCCATGACAATCAAGGTTTGTTTCTCCGCCGCCGCCGATTCGATAATCGCCTCGGCCGCATTTCCCTTCCGCACCGTGCATTGCACTTCACCGACGAGAAAATTTTTCGCGACTCGTTCCAAATAATCGTCAAATCTTCGGGTCGCGTCGTCGACTATGCTGCGGATCATCGAAGCTTGACTCGGAGGACCATGGCGCGCCATCTCGGCTACGTCAACCACTCCCAGCAACTCAACGGGAATTTGCAGGCCGCGGGCGAAACTACGAGCCAGGGGCACCACGTTTTCTGCCGTCTTGGAGCCATCCAATGGAACGAGAATTTTCGCGTACATCGCTTTCTCCTTTAAATTGCGCCGCTCAGCGGCCGGCTAATCAGCACGGCAGCGCCGCAGTGGCACACCACCTTTTTAGTCACACTTCCCAGTAACCACCGTTTCACACCGATGGCAGAAAACTATTGGGCTCGCTTCGGCTAAGAGCGATAATCTCTTCCGCAGCTGAACCCTCCAACAGGATGGATCGAAACCTTGTCCAATCCTTTCCCTCGCGCCGCTGTCATTCCGGCGTATAGCTCGTTGCCGGCCGACCGTCAACGGCTCCTGTCGAAGTCGCAGGCTCTCAACCCGATTCAGGCCACTCCTTTCATGCGTTCATCGACCAAGCGAATTACCCTGGATCGCTGAGGGAGTCAGGTCATTAGTGGATTCCGTGTCGATCCACGTCTTGGCCATTTCCACTGCGTAGATTTTCGGCCTCATCGATGATCTTGAAATAGCCAATGGGGCCGTTGAGCAGTTGATGGCATTTGGTGCGACCCTCCCAAGAAACATCAGCGTTAGGAATCCAGGAATCCGTTTCTAGGTTCAACTCAGGCACGCTGTGAATGTGGCGGGATTTATATATTACCTCCATCGCCTGGTCCCTCCGCCATGACGCAAAACCTTTGCTTCTTTGGTCATACATTACCGCAATGCCCATGCCATCTCCCTAAAAGTTTTTTCTCGCACAAAATCAACTTGTTCTCGCCGATTGGTTCTCATTTACGCAAAAAACCAATGTGATTGTTCGCGTGCCCGCAAGAAAGAGCCGGGTCGGAAAGCTAGGGACAGTCGCGTTTCAGCCGGGATCTATATTTATACGGGCAACGCCATGCCGGATTGCGCGATCGTTTACTGCGTCATCCCAGGGATCAAAGAAACGTCGATGGCACATCGATTATTTCTTTCGCGAAAATTGACTCGTCATTCGAACGCCGCCCAGAATTTGTTCGTTGGAGAATTTGCTAAACAGCTCATCATCATTTTTGCATACGCCGCGGGCACCATTTCTTAAATTTAAGAAAGACCTGTTACACAGCGGTGGAAATTATTGATAATTTTTGCACCGTCGCTGGCACCTTTTTTGCGCCTTGATCAGATAGAGAATCCCGGGATCTAAAATAAAAAGAAAGGAGGGACTAGTGATGTTAAACGAACTGGTTAGATGGAATCCGTTTGAGGAAGAGCTGTCCAGCTGGCATCGCGACATCGACGATCTGTTTGGCCGGCTCTTTGGACGGCCTGCACTTCGCCTAACCGGCGGACTGCCTCCAATGGAGACTTACAAAAAGGACGGGAATTACGTTGTGCGGTTTGACCTTCCTGGTATTGATCCGAAGGATCTAGATGTCCATGTGGAAGGCGATCTGTTGACGATCAAGGCGGAGCGAAAGGCGGAGGAGAAAGGGCCTGAGTATCGGGAGACTTTCTACGGCAAGTCTGAGCGCGCAGTGACGTTGCCTCATGGCGTAAAGGCCGAAAAGATTACGGCCCGCTATGAGAACGGCGTTCTTGAGCTTGTGGTGCCGCTGCCCGTTGAGCTTGCTGGGAAGAAGATCCCCATCCAGATCGAGGCCGGCAAGACAATCGAGTCCAAGGCTGCGTAAATTCAGCCGGCTCGTAAATTAAAGACCGTCATACGGCTGACGGTTTCGAAGGGTCCCTCGGGGCCCTTTGATTTTTCAGCCACGACGAAACCCGTGCTCAGTCGCTACCCGCAACAGTCCTATTTACAGCAAACTAATAACAACGGTCAGATTTCCCAAAATTCACGTCAGGCATATCTCGCGGGATTTGTTCGGTGGAGAAATCCGTTCAATCCTGACATCACCGCTTGGTTTTCTTTGATTACCTAATCACCTTATCCGCTCTCGCCAGCACGTTCGGCGGAATTGTGAGTCCAATCTGCTTGGCCGCCTTAAGATTGACTACGAACTCGAACTTTATCGGCTGCTCCACCGGGAGATCGGCGGGCTTGGTGCCTTTCAGAATCTTATCAACGTAAGTGGCGGCCCGGCGATATAAGTCGGGAAAATTCGCCCCATAAGACATCAGACCTCCGGCCTCCGCATATTCCTTCGTTGAGTAAATTGCCGGGAAACGGTTTTTAGTCGAAAGGTCGAAAATCGGTCTGCGGTAAGTGCTGAACAACCGATCCCCACAAACAAGAACGGCACCCGCTCTCTGCTTTTTCATCGTCGTGAAACCGGGGGCAATATCATCGAGCCCCTTCGCTTCTACGGCGAAAAGCGTTAAGCCCAATGCGGGCGCCACGGCGGCGAGATCTTTCATTTGGAGCGAGCATGAAGGATTGCCTGGGTTCAAGAGAACAGCGATACG
>JAHKKJ010000450.1 GCA_020027655.1 Deltaproteobacteria bacterium
TTGAACGGCTTAAATGGCTTGAGCGTTTTGAACTGGATTTTACCATCCGGCTCACCCCTCGATCGACACAGTGTCGTAAGCTTTTCCTCTGAGCCGCCCTAGGGACAGGGCAGGTTACGCCTTGTCCCAGAGGTCGGCGAATAATTTTGCCGACCCCGGACCGTAACCCGCGTAATAGTTGCTGAAGAACGTGTAGGTTTTCGTTCCTTTGGCGACGATTTTCTTTAGCTCACTGGCCCAGATCATCATTTCATTGGTTTTGTCATCCAAAAGCTTGTCGAATTTCTCCGTTTGGCTTTCCAGCTCTTGGCGGTCTCCCATGAAGCGGATATAGCAAAAATCCCCGGTAACCAAATCCAAAGCCTTCGCAAGCGTATCGATTCGTGGCATCCAGGCTTGGGCCAAAAGCGTGAATCCCACGGAGCGGTCTCTCAGGAGCTCAAGAAAATCCCAACTGATCCAGTTCTTATTGCGAATCTCGACTGAGAAGCGGAATTCCTTGGGTAACCCGTCCAGAAAAGGGCGCAGGAGCTTATCGAATTGTTCGCGAGAGGCGAAGGCATTCTTGTTAAAGTAAGGGAACTGCAAGAGCAGAGGACCGAGCTTGTCTCCGAGAGTCTCCATGACTTGGAGAAAGCTTGAAAGCTCCTTCTGGCAATCGCTCAAGACTTTTTGGTGGGTGATGACCCGCGGAATTTTAGCGGCAAAGACAAACCCGTCGGGTGTCCTGTCTCTCCAGCCGCTGACCATAGAGCGTGGCGGAATACGATAGAAGGTAGAGTCGATCTCGACGGTGCGAAAAGTACTCGCGTAGGTTTCCAGAAATTGGGCAGGCTTGAGATTCGCCGGATAAAAAGGTCCGACCCAGTCCGATTTTGACCAGCTCACGGTTCCTAGATAGAGGTTATCGGGCAGCGCCATAATCATTGTTCACCATATTCGCAAGTGGGCGTCAACCATGAACCGGTCTGCATAAACGGCCAGTATTTCTTGACAACTGCTTGCCATCCGTTTACCTTCTAAAAACACGGTTGTTTTCATTTCCACGAGGGCGACATTCATGAAAGAGGCGTATGATAGCAAGATGGCCAGCCGCATCGTCGGAGTAAGCCTGCGACAGATTCAATACTGGGACGAGCGCGGGTTTGTCAGACCCTCCGTCAAGCCGGCCCAGGGGCGGGGCACGAAGCGACTGTATTCCTTTCACGATTTAGTCTGCCTCAAGGTTGTGAAGGATCTGACCTATCATGGAATCAGCCTGCAAAAGATTCGTCGCTGCTTACAACCGTTGAGGCAATATGCCGCAAAAGCAGAGCAGCCCCTCGATTCCCTTAAATACGTGACCGACGGGGAAAAGCTTTTTGTCATTACCAGCGACCGCAAAAAAATCCTCGACGCCATGGAACGCCATTTTGTGCTCTCCTTGGGGATTGGCAATTTGGTGCGGGAACTGAACGGTGATGTGCAACGGGCAGCTCAAGCCATCCGCGGGAAAACCGCCGGGATGTTGCGCCGCCTCCAGGAAAAACGCACGGGATCAGCTTAGCCGCGAATGGAGCCAGCTAAGATTACTCCGATGATGCATCAGTACCTCCGAATCAAGGAGAGGTACCGGGATGCCATTCTTTTTTTTCGCCTCGGCGACTTTTACGAAATGTTCTTTGAGGATGCCGAGACGGCCTCCAGGATTCTCGATATCGCATTGACATCGAGGAACAAGAACGAAGACTCCGCTGTGCCCTTGTGCGGTGTGCCTTACCATTCCGCCGAGCCCTATATCCGAAAACTCTTGGACGCCGGCCACAAGGTGGCGGTCTGCGAGCAAGTGGAAGACCCAAAGACCGCTAAGGGCGTGGTTCAAAGGGAAGTCGTTCGCGTCATCACCCCCGGCACCGTTACCAGCGCCGACGCCCTGGATGCTCGTGACAACAATTTCTTAGCGGCCGTCTATGAAGGGCGCGGTGACTTTGGCCTGGCAGTCACAGACATCACCACGGGGGAATTTCGTTTTACCCAACTGGCCGACGCGCAATTTTTGTTTGACGAGATTAGTCGGGTTAAGCCGAGCGAGCTGCTGGTCGCGGAACGCGCGCCTGCGCTTCGAGAACAGCTTCAAAAAGCCTTCCCCGCCGTCCATCTCACGTTGCTGGCGGATTCTTTTTTCTCAGAAACGGCGACCAGCAGACTCGTCAAAGAACAGGTTGCGGGAGCTTCCCATTTGCAAGCGGGGATCAGGGCCGCCTCGGCGGTGGTCGGTTATCTCGAAAGCAATGTTGCTGACTCGCTTCAGGTCCTGCGTGATTTGGAACCTTATGTCGCCTCCAGCTATCTGGTCCTCGACGAAACGACCCGAATCAATCTCGAACTCGTCAGCAACTATCAAGGCGATAAAAAAGGTTCATTACTGGCCGTCATCGATCGGACGTTGACCCCCATGGGCGCCCGGCGATTGCGTCAGTGTTTGCTGTACCCGCTGCTTGATGAGCAGGCGATAAGAGATCGCCATGAAGGGGTTCAGGAGCTGGTCGACCAATTCCAAACGCGCCAGGAATTAAAGCTCTGGCTAGGTAAGATGAGCGATCTTGAACGTCTTGGTGGCAGAGTCGTTGCTGGAAGCGCGCTGCCGAGAGATCTGATTGCGATCCGTGAGACCCTAGATCACGTGGGCGGTGTCCGCAAACAGCTCAGTCCTTGCAACTCGACGATCTTGAAATCGCTGCAAACAAAGATTGCCGAACTACCCGAAGTTGTTTCGCTGATCGAAAGCGCTATCGTCGATGCCCCGCCCTTATCGGTCAAGGAAGGCGGTTTTATTCGTGCCGGCTTTGACGCCGAGCTCGATGAGATTCGCGGCATGCGGGCTCACGCCAAAGAATGGATAGCCCATTTCGAGGCTGGAGAGCGACGGCGCACGGGAATCCAATCCCTGAAGGTGAGATACAACCGGGTCTTCGGTTATTACATTGAAGTGACCAAGTCGCATCTTAAGGAGGTGCCGGAGGACTACATTCGCAAGCAAACCCTCGCCAACGGCGAGCGTTATATCACCCCGGAGCTGAAAGAGTATGAGGCCAAGATTCTTAATTCCCAGGAACTGATCGAGAAGTTAGAGATTGCCTTGCTGGCCCGGGTGCGTGAACAAGTCGCCGTTCATTTTGTCGCTTTGAAGGAGATGAGCGTCGCTCTGGCGATGCTGGACGTGCTGTTGTCATTTGCGGAAGTCGCCGAGTCGCAACACTTTACCCGGCCTCGGGTAAATAACGGCTTGGCGCTGATCATCAGAGAGGGGCGTCACCCGGTGGTAGAAGCCACGTTAGGGCGCGGCGGCTTTGTTCCCAACGACTCCATTCTCGACCCGGCATCGAACCAGATCCTCCTGCTGACGGGACCCAATATGGCAGGCAAGTCGACTTATATGCGGCAGGTCGCCTTGATCGTCATTCTTGGTCAGATGGGGAGTTTTGTGCCTGCAACGGAGGCTCGTATTGGCATAGCGGACCGTATTTTTACCCGCATTGGAGCCACCGACTCGCTGGCCCGCGGCGAGTCGACTTTCATGGTGGAGATGAAGGAGACCGCGAAGATCCTGCATCATGCAACTGAGCGCAGTCTCATCCTGCTGGATGAAGTCGGCCGGGGCACGAGCACGTTTGACGGGATATCCATCGCCTGGGCGGTGGCCGAGCGTCTTCATGACATGCAGGGGCGGCCGCGAACTCTTTTTGCAACTCACTATCATGAGCTCACCGATCTGGCGCGAACCAAGGAAAGGATCAGGAACTTTAACTTTTCGGTCAAGGAATGGCAGGGCGACGTCATTTTTCTGCGCAATCTAGTCGAAGGCGCCGCCAGCCACAGCTATGGAATTCACGTGGGACGGCTGGCCGGCTTGCCGCCGGCGGTCATCGAACGGGCCAAGCAAATCTTGCACAACCTGGAGAGCGGCGAAGCCGAGGGAAAACGAGCCGACACGGAAAAAAGCGCGGCTGCCGTAGACCAACCTGTGCAGATGGCCTTGTTCGGATCCATTGAAAGGAAATTGAGCGAGGAACTAAGAAAACTCGACGTGTCCCGTCTATCGCCAATTGAGGCGCTGAACTTGCTTCACAAATGGTCGGAGGAAGCAAAAAAGTAGGCACGAGCTGTAGAGTGTCTTATGAGTAAGAGACTTCTGCTCGGCATAATCGGACTCACAGGCTTGGGGCTGTGGGTACCGCAGGGCTGCGCAGGGGGGCCGGGAGCTCCCTATCGTCTTGCCCAGGCTCAGAGGAAAGCTCCGGCCACAAACCCGAGCGCGAATCCGGCTAATAACGATGCGCTTGACGCCGATC
>JAHKKJ010000451.1 GCA_020027655.1 Deltaproteobacteria bacterium
GGCGTGGCAACAAAATCAACGAGAAACGGTGGCATGTTAGTTGCCTGACCTTTTGGTAGAGAGACGAAGCGCGCGAATATCTTGAGAAAAAAGTTAAGCAGCTGAAAAAGCTTGGAGTCGAAAGAGTTTCCTCTGTCGACGACTGTAAAAAGGAGTCCCGTATGGATTTGGTAAAAAAGATTCTTGCACCGACAGATTTTTCCGACCTATCGGTCAGAGGAGTACGCTATGCGTGCCAGTTGGCCAAAGATGTTGGAGCGGAGGTCACTATCTTCAATGTGGTAATATTGGATGAATCCGGCATCGACAAGCGAGAGATGGAGGAACACAAACAGCGGCTTGATGAGTTTGTTGCTAAAAATGTCGCTGATGTCGGCGCGAATCTGAGAATACGCAAAGTGGTTGATGCTGGCCAACCGTATGGAGCCATCGTCGATTGCGCGGAAAACGAGGGCATTGATCTGATCGTTATATCGTCCCATGGCCGCGGCGGGCTTTCCCGAATGCTGATCGGCAGCGTCACGGACAAAGTCCTGCGCGCGGCGTCCTGTCCCGTATTGGTCGTTCCGTTAGAAAAAGAAAATTAGAAACAAAGCGCCGCTGTCCGACTTCCATGTCTACGGATAACCAGATTGGGAGCAACCCGATAAAGGAGCACTGGACGTCTTGCGCCACGTATCTTTTCAGCCAACGGTGAGCCATTGAGGCAGACTATACTATAATCGTATCTCTCTGAGACCTGGCCCGGATCTTTCGTGACTAGCTGGTCGTGGACTCCCTTATTTGAGTCCCACCGATCCGGATTCTTGCGTCAATGATGCGACATCCTTGTCCCGGCGGAAGAGCAAAGACCGGATTCAAATCAATCTCGGAAATCTCCGGGACTTCCTCCACAAGGCGCGAAAGGCGCAGCAGCAAGTCTTCGATCGCGGGAATGTCCGCCGGCGGATGTCCACGGTAACCGTCCAAGAGGCGGTACCCGCGTATGCTCCGAACCATTTCATGCGCGTCACGGTCCGTGAGGGGAGTGATGCGGAAACAAACATCCTTTAGAATCTCGACGTGAATGCCGCCCAGCCCAAAAGCCACGAGCGGACCAAATAACGGATCTCCGATCACCCCCGCCATCAGCTCGACCCCCGCGGAGATCATAGACTGGACAATGACACCGTCCATAGCGTCGAGTTTATTTTCTCGGGCTAGCTGCGCCTGAATGTCGTCAAAGGCCTGTCGCACTGCAGCCCCATCGTGCAGATTCAGCCGAACGCCACCTACTTCAGTCTTGTGCACAATCTGGCGCGAGGCGAGCTTGACCGCCACAGGAAAGCCGATGTTACCGGCCAGTCGTGTGGCGTCATCCGCTGTGCGGCAAACTCCGCCGGGTGGCAGGGGCAGCGCCAGCGCCGCAAGGACTTTGCGGGTATCTTCGGCTGACAACCATCCTGGTCCCGTTTGCGGAAGCACAGTTTGGCAGATTGCACGCGCCGCGAGCGGATTTATGTCATCGAAGTCTGGGATTAAAGCTTCAGGCTGATCTCTCCATTCGGCATAAGCGGTTATCTTGCCAAGAGCGCGCGCAGCGTTTTCGGGAAAGGGGTAATTGGGTACGCGCTCGCCGTCCGTATAGATGGGCTTGGCGGGATCAGATCCTGCCATGATGCAGGCCATGACGGGTTTTTCTGCACCGCCGTTTTTTCGTCCAGCAACGACCCCTGTGGCAATTCCCTTGGACAGATCGGTCGGTTTCGTCATGGCAACGTCCACATAAAGAACGATAAGCGCGTCGATCTCATGAGCCGAGAGAAGAATCTCGACGGCCTTATGAAATTCATCCGCGCCTGCAGAGGCGACCATGTCTACCGGATTTAGGACACTCGCGGTGGAAGGCAGAAATTGCTTCAGGCGATTCTTCGTCGAATCGCTGAGCTCTTGCACTTGGAGTCCACTTGCCTCGCACGTATCTGCGCAGAGAATTCCTAACCCTCCAGCATTTGTCAGGATTGCTACGCGACGGCCGCGAGGCAATGGTTGATTGCTGAGAGCAGCCGCCAAATCAAACATCTCGTCCAACGTATCGGCGCGAATAACACCGGTCTGGCGGAACAAGGCTTCCACCGCCACATCACTCGCCGCCAGTGCTGCCGTATGAGATCCGGCGGCGCGACGGCCAGCCCCCGTTCTGCCGGCTTTCACGGCGACGATCGGTTTGTGGCGGCTGACCCGCCTGGCGATCCGGGCAAAACGCCGCGGGTTGCCGAAGGACTCAAGATAAAGAAGAATAACTTCGCTTTGCCTCGCTTCTTCCCAGTACTGCAGCAGATCGTTACCAGAAACATCCGCTTTGTTACCCACACTAACAAAGTGGGAAATCCCTAGTTCACGCTGCCGGGCGAGAGAAAGAACCGCCAATCCCAGAGCACCGCTCTGCGATGAGAACGCGATCCGACCGGGAGCCGGAAAAATGGGAGAAAACGAAGCGTTCAGCTGTACGGCGGGGTCGGCATTGATGAGACCAAGGCAATTCGGGCCAACCATGCGCATGCCGTAGCCGCGTACGTTTTCAACAAGACGCCGCTGCAGGTCACGTCCCTCAGGGCCGCTTTCAGCAAATCCAGCGGTAATGACGACGATGGCTCGAACGCCGCGCGAGGCGCAGTCGTCTACCACTTTCAACACTGAATCTCTAGGAACCGCGATAACGGCCAAATCAGGCCCTTCGGGTAGATCCTGTAGTGATTTATACGCACGTAGGGAAGCAATCGAAGAAGCGTGGGGATTGACAGGGTATATTTGTCCTTTGTAACCGGCGGTGAGGAGAGCATTCAGAATCCGTGTGCCAATATTGGCAGGATTGCGCGAAGCGCCGATGACAGCTAGCGAGCGCGGCTGAAAGAACGGACGGAGCGAGGCAGTTGTCGATACTCGGTCGCGCATCTCAGCACGCATAACGCTGGCTTCGCTGGGAATCGTTGAAAGGTCGATCTCCACATAACCACCATCACTCCTGGTCCGGCACTCAAAGCCCGAGTCCCGGAAAACATCCAACATGGGTTTGTTTTCCATCATCGTGACCGCTCGAAAACGACGGAATCCATTTGTGACAGCCAAGAGAGTTAAGCGCTCGAGAAGGAGCGTGCCGATCCCTTTCCCTTGAAAAGCATCGTCCACGGCCATGGCAACTTCCGCTACGGTCTCGTTCGGGGCAACGTAGTTGCCGGTGGCAATGATCCGGGAGCCGCCTTCCGTCAATCTAGTGACGACGAGGCTGAGTTGCACGCGTGGGCTTGAGGGATCACACAAGGATTCTACGAGCTTATCGGCAGGGGCAGCGAAACCAAAAAAACGGCGCCTTTTTGACTCACTCGATAAGGAAGCGAAGAACTTGATCATCGCCTCCTTGTCTCCCGGTTGCGCAAGGCGGATCGTCGCCGTTGTGCCGTCGCGCAAAATGAGTCGGCCTGCTTCCAGAGAGTCCTGAAAAGGCAGAGGCACATAGCGGGGGCGAACGGATCGCATGAGTCCTCTTATACCTGATTTAATATGATTCTGACCACAAGGTTGGATAGATTAGACGGCGAAAATTTCGTGTTGCTCCCTGTCAAACGATCGGAGCAGGTGAAATCCACTCAGCCCTTCTCCTTTCAGCCACAGCTTCGAGCTCATGGAAAGATTTTCAAACCCGATGTAAACTTTCCCGCGTTTCCTGGCAGGCGGCGCAGAACGCGGCCTCCGGGAAGAATTCCAACCGATGTGTCTCAATGGGGTTGTGGCAGGCCAGGCAGAGACCGTATTTGTTCTGCTTTGCCCGATCGAAGGCTTTGTCGATCTCGTCCATCTCCTTAATGTACCATTCGCTCAGTCGGTAGAGCAGTGCGATCCTGCTTTGGTAAGCCGCTTGGTTGACTCGGTATTCTGCTCAGCTTCGTTTCGCTCCTTCTCGATATATTGCAGCGTGTGTACCACTTGCTCTCGACGCCTACGTAACTGCTCAAGATGCTTTTCCGGTTCTGATCGGATCCATGGTTTTGCTCCCTCCTCCTACGGAGCTACGGTTTTGATTCCTCCGCTCCGTCGTGGCCTGTTGCGGCAAATTCTTTGAGACCGAGCGCCAATTCTTTGAGCCGTTTGCTAACGACATGGTTGACATTTCTTTCGTCAGGGCCGTCGGCAGGCATGCCGGTCAAGATCGCCAGTCCCTCATCGATAGTTCGCACGGGGTAAATGTGAACCTCCGCCACCACGGACTGCGCAGGCAGGCCGCATGATCATAGGTGTTCGTTTCGAAAGTTGTGACGGGGCGGTTTTTTCTGCTGGGTGGTCTTGGG